>JAAUTD010000011.1 GCA_012031845.1 Synechococcaceae cyanobacterium SM1_2_3 | reverse complement strand
TGGTCGTGGGTTCGAACCCCATCGCTCACCCCAATTTCAAACTTTATAGTGCTGCAATGATTTCCTGGTTTCATTTGCACTCGTAATTTATGGGCCGTTAGCTCAACTTGGTAGAGCAGTTGACTCTTAATCAATTGGTTGTAGGTTCGAGTCCTACACGGCCCACCATCTCTGATATCCGGGTTTATTTCCGCCTGTTTTGTTCCTTTGATTTCTTCGTGATTGGCTATATGGGCTGGCGTTGCCTGCAAACCGAAGGCTATCCCAGGAAAGTCCATAGTCTTGTATACTCAAGGCAAAAAGGTAGCGTCATTAGCCTGTGAGTCATCTTCTTGCTTTACTTATTGACGACGCCATTCATCGCGAAAGTGGCGAAATTGGTAGACGCGCTGGATTTAGGTTCCAGTGGGGCAACCCTTGAGGGTTCGAGTCCCTCCTTTCGCACCATTTGCGCCGTGCGCCCAGAAACTACTGACTTAGTCTCTGTCTTTGGATAACAGGTATAACAGGTGTTTGCTGTTGGCCTTCTCACTGAACATGCAACAATTAACAGGTTTGAGGTGCATCGATGCAGGTTTCGGTTGAAACGCTGAACGATCTGGAACGCCGGGTGACCGTACAGGTGCCTGCCGAGCAAGTCGCCAAGGAAATCCAGGATCGACTGGTTTCTCTGTCCCGGCGAGCGAAAGTGGATGGTTTTCGCCCGGGTAAGACCCCACTGAATGTCATCAAGCGGATGTACGGCGATCAGGTGCGCTATGAAGCGATCAGTGATCTGATGGAACAAAGCTTGCGTGAAGCGCTGGTTCAGGAAAAGCTGAATCCCTTGGGCGGCCCCAGACTTGAACCCAAGACTCTTGAAGAAGGCCAGGATCTGGAGTACTGCGCCATTTTTGAAGTGATGCCGGATTTTAAACCCTCCGGCTTCGAGAATATCAAGGTAGAGCGTCCACAGGCGGAAGTGACTGATCAGGATGTCGATCAGATGATTGAGACACTGCGTCAACAACGAACCCTCTGGAATAGCGTGGATCGCACGGCTCGTGTCGGTGATCGGGTTCGATTTGATTTTGAAGGAACGATTGATGGTCAGAGTTTTCCAGGAGGCCAGGGCGAGAATGCCGAAATTGTTCTTGGCAAGGGAACGATGCTCAAGGACTTCGAGGATCGCCTCATTGACTCAATTGCTGGTGCGGAAACCGGGTTTGATTTAACTTTTCCGGACGATTATCAGGCCAAGGAAGTCGCCGGCAAGGTCGCCCACTTTCAGATCAAGCTGCATAGTGTTGAAGAAGCCCATCTGCCTGAAGTAGACGAAGCGTTTGCCGCGAGTTTTGATGTCAAGGACGGTGGCGTCACTGCCCTGCGGCAGTTGCTGCGCGATAACATGGAACGCGAATTGCGAGAAGGCATCAAATCAGCCATTAAGCGGCAGGCATTGCAGGGTTTGCTGGACGCCAATCCCATTCCGCTGCCGCGCGCCTTGATCAATATTGAAATTGAGCAACTCGCTCGGCAATTGCGCCTTCCAGACGGAGCTGAGGATGAGCGTACCCAGCAACTCAAAGCTTATTTGTTTGAAGCTGAAGCTTCCCGGCGCGTCGCCCTGGGATTGCTGATTTCCGAGCTGGCAACTACCCAGCAGATTAAGGTTGATGATCTGCGGGTTCGTAGCCATCTTGATACCATTGCCTCCACTTACGAGCAGCCTGCCGAAGTGATGCGCTGGTACCAACAGACTCCACAGGCAATGGATAGCATTCGGGCGCTGGTGCTTGAGGAGCAGGTGGTGGAGTGGCTGTTGGAGCAAGCGCAAGTCACCGACAAGACCAGCACTTTTGCTGAAATCATGACGCCCGACCGCACGTCGGCGGCCAATCGGGTGGAGCAGGAGTCTGCCGAATGAATGAGAATGTATCTTCCACTTCCATCCGGGCGCTCAATCTGGTGCCCATCGTGGTCGAGCAAACGGCGCGTGGCGAGCGGGCCTATGACATTTATTCCCGCCTGCTGAAAGAACGGGTGGTGTTCCTAGTTGGTCCGGTTGAGGATTACGCCGCCAATTTAGTCGTTGCGCAATTGCTGTTTCTGGAAGCCGAAAACCCGGACAAGGATATTCATCTCTATATCAATTCGCCGGGTGGATCAGTGAGCGCCGGTCTGGCTATTTACGACACGATGCAATTTATCAAGCCGGATGTCAGTACGATGTGTGTGGGACAAGCCGCCAGCATGGGCGCATTGTTGTTGGCGGGCGGCGCAGCGGGTAAGCGCTTTTGCCTGCCGCACTCGCGGGTCATGATCCATCAGCCATTAGGTGGGTTTCAGGGGCAGGCCAGCGATTTTGACATTCATGCCCGTGAGATCCTGCTGGTCCGTGACCGGCTTAATCGCATTTTGACCAAACATACCGGTCAGCCGGTCGAAAAAATCGCGGTGGACACGGATCGCGATAACTTCATGGGCGGCGCTGAGGCGGTTGAATATGGCCTGATTGACGCCGTGTTGAATCAGCGCCTCCCTGTGGTTGCCAGTTGAATGCCGATTGATTTCCCCGTTGCCATCGGTCGCGTCGCGGGATGCGCTGCGGTTCGCCGATGGCGTCAGTAGTTGCGGTTTCCATTGCACCCCTGCATCCGTGGGTTCCTCTGCCCATGCGATGATGAGGATTTCACCATGAGCAGAGACCGAAATGACAGGAGCGACGATGACAAATTGTTGTATTGCTCCTTTTGTGGCAAAAGTCAGCACGAGGTTCGCAAGCTGATTGCTGGGCCGAATGTGTTTATCTGTGATGAATGCGTTGAACTGTGTAACGACATCATCCGCGAGGAGATGGAGGAAAGCGCACCGGCTACCGCCAGCAAGCTGCCCAAGCCGCATGACATTAATCAGGTGCTTGACGAATATGTCATCGGGCAGGAGCGCGCCAAAAAGTCCTGTCGGTGGCGGTTTACAATCATTACAAGCGACTGGATTTGCAACGCGCCGGTCGCGCCGCCAAGACTGCCGAGATTGAAGTTGCCAAAAGCAACATCCTGCTGATTGGTCCCACGGGATCAGGCAAAACGCTGTTAGCCGAAACCTTGGCGCGACTGCTGAATGTGCCCTTCACCATTGCTGACGCCACCACACTGACTGAAGCGGGCTATGTGGGCGAAGATGTGGAGAACATCATTCAAAAGTTGTTGCAAAAGTGCGATTACGATGTCGAGAGAGCGCAGACTGGCATTGTCTACATTGACGAAATCGACAAGATTTCGCGCAAATCCGATAACCCTTCAATTACTCGTGATGTATCGGGCGAAGGGGTGCAGCAGGCGCTCCTGAAGCTGATTGAAGGGACCCTCGCTTCGGTGCCGCCCCAGGGTGGGCGCAAACATCCCCAGCAGGAATTCCTGCAAGTGGACACCACCAACATCCTGTTCATCTGCGGTGGCGCCTTCGCTGGTCTGGATAAAGTCATCCGCAGTCGTTCTGAAAAAGGCGGGATCGGGTTCTCCGCCGAAGTCAAGAGTAAGGACAACGGCAAAAATGTGGGTGAGGTGTTGATGGCGGTTGAACCTGAAGACTTGATCAAGTACGGCTTGATCCCGGAGTTCGTGGGCCGCTTGCCGGTAGTGGCGACCTTGACCGAGCTGGACGAGAACGCTTTGGTGCGAATCTTGACGGAGCCAAAGAACGCAATCGCCAAGCAGTTCAGGAAACTGTTCGAAATGGAAGGCAGCGAACTGGAATTTCGCGACGATGCGCTGCGAGCAGTGGCGCGGCGAGCAATGGATCGCAAAACCGGCGCACGCGGTCTGCGCACTATTCTGGAGCATATCCTTCTGGACACCATGTACGATTTGCCCAGTATGCAGAATGTCTGCAAGGTGGTCGTGGATGATTCGGTGGTTGGCGGTCATTCCAAGCCGTACTTTATCTATGAGAACACCGAACGGCGCGCCGCAGGACATGACTAATTTTGCTCATCCTCTGTTTGGCGGTTAGCGCCGACTGTCGCCATCCCTGCCCGGTTCTGGGCAGGGTCTTGAAAAGATGCGAGATTGCACTACATCAGGTTGCAACATCAGCCAGAGTGGTTTGGCGGATTGCTGCCACTTGTTGACTGACTGGTTCAACTGCGGAGAACGATCCATGAAGCCTAGCGGAACCCAATTTGACAGCTTGCCCGACCATGCTCCGATGCCGGTGCTGCCGCTCCGCGATGTGGTGGTTTATCCGCACATGGTGATTCCGCTTTTCGTGGGCCGTGAGAAATCCATTCATGCGCTCGATCTGGCCATGCAAAACAATAAGCGCATCGTCCTGGTTGCTCAGCGAAGCGCCGAGGCTGATGATCCGGGCATAGACGATATCTATGCCATCGGCACGCTGTCGAATGTCCTGCAACTGTTGCGGCTGCCCGATGGCACGGTCAAGGTGCTGGTGGAAGGCAGTCAGCGGGTTTGCATCCACCGCTTCACTGAAACCCAGGCCTGCTTTATTGCTGAAGTATCGCCGCTGGAGTTGCAGCCGGATGAGGATGAGGATCAGGAAGTTCAGGCCCTGATGCGATCCGTACTCAGCACCTTCGATCAGTACGTTAAACTCAATAAAAAGATTCCTGGCGAAGTCCTCACCTCGGTGTCGGGCATCGAAGACCCGGGGCGGCTGGCTGACACTATCGCGGCCCACATGGTGCTGAAGCTGGATGAAAAGCAGAAAATTCTGGAAATTGAAAATTTGCGGGATCGTCTCGAACATCTGTTGGGCCTGGTCGAAGGTGAAATTGATATTCTTCAGGTTGAGAAGCGTATTCGTGGCCGAGTCAAGCAACAGATGGAGAAGAGCCAACGCGAGTATTATTTGAACGAGCAAATGAAAGCGATTCAAAAGGAACTCGGTGATCTGGAAGATGCGCCGAACGAACTTGAGGAGTTGACTCAGCGGATTGCGAAGGCGGGTATGCCTAAAGAGGCCAAAACCAAGGCCCAGGCCGAATTGAACAAGTTGAAAATGATGTCGCCCATGTCCGCTGAAGCGACGGTGGTGCGCAACTACCTCGATTGGCTGGTCGGTGTGCCGTGGAGGAAACGCACCAAGATTCACCAGGATTTAGCCGTTGCCGAAGGGATTCTGGAAGCGGATCACTATGGCCTGGAAAAGGTCAAGGAGCGGATTCTGGAATATCTGGCGGTGCAGCAGCGGGCGCGCAAGCTGAAGGGGCCAATCCTGTGTCTGGTGAGGCCTCCGGGCGTGGGTAAAACCTCACTGGGGCGATCCATTGCCCGCGCCACCAACCGCAAATTCGCCCGGATGTCGCTGGGCGGTGTGCGCGACGAGGCCGAAATTCGAGGTCATCGCCGTACCTATATTGGCTCGCTGCCGGGCAAGATCATCCAGAATCTCTCCAAGGTTGGGGTGCGCAATCCGCTGTTTCTGTTCGATGAGATCGACAAGATGTCGATGGATTTTCGTGGCGATCCATCTTCCGCTTTGCTGGAAGTGCTGGACCCGGAGCAGAACAACACCTTTAGCGATCATTATCTGGAAGTCGATTTTGATTTGTCCGATGTAATGTTCGTCGCCACCGCCAACTCGCTCAATATTCCACCACCGCTGCTGGATCGCATGGAAGTGATCCGTATCCCCGGCTATACCGAAGACGAGAAGCTCAATATCGCCTTGCGTTACCTGGTTCCCAAACAGATGACCAACAATGGTCTGAAGAAGGACGAACTGGAAATCGCTGAGGATAGCATCCGCGACGCCATCCGCTTTTATACCCGTGAAGCGGGGGTGCGTAATCTGGATCGGGAAATCGCCAAAATTTGCCGCAAGGTGGTCAAGGAAGTAACACTCCATCCTGCTGAGCAAAAAATTGTAGTGACGCCCAACGCCCTGGAAAAATATCTGGGAATCCGGCGTTTCCGTTACGGTCTGGCCGAAGAGCAGGATCAGGTGGGCCAGGTCACTGGACTGGCGTGGACCGAAGTCGGCGGCGAATTGCTGAGCATTGAAGCGGCGCTGGTGTCCGGCAAGGGTAAACTGATTCATACGGGGCAATTAGGCGAGGTTATGCAGGAGTCCATCCAGGCCGCAATGACTGTCGTGCGCAGCCGTGCTGGACTGCTCGGCATCGATCCAGAATTCCATCAGAAATTCGATTTGCATATTCATGTGCCAGAGGGAGCAACACCTAAGGATGGCCCCAGCGCTGGCATTGGCATGTGTACCGCTTTGGTCTCTGCGCTGACTTACATTCCAGTGCGCGCCAGCGTCGCCATGACCGGCGAGATCACCTTGCGGGGTGAGGTATTACCGATTGGCGGGCTGAAGGAAAAACTGCTGGCTGCACACCGGGGCAGTATTGCAACCGTGATTATCCCCGAAGAAAACCGGAAGGATTTGGCCGATATTCCCGAAAACATCTTGGCTAAATTGGATGTGCGCCCAGTGCGCTGGATTGATCAGGTGCTGGAGATCGCCTTGCAGTCGTTGCCGATACCCATAATCCAGGATGTGGAAAAACCGGATGAGTCAATTGCCGCGTCGGAATCCGCTGCTAAAAATAGCGGCGCACTTGATGGCGTACGTGCGCATTGATGCTTTTAACGCCAATTGACACTGCTTGAAATGCCCTGCTATAAGAGTGAAATCGCTGTCACCATAGTGCAGGGCGCTGGTTACCCCTATGTCATGATGGCTTCCAAACCCAATAACGCGCAATACCGCACAGGAAGGGGCTATGAATAAGACTGAACTCGTTGATGCTGTTGCCCAAGCGGCTGATCTACCCAAGATAGCTGCCAGCAAGGCGCTGGATGCTGTGTTGTCCACGGTCGGCAAGGCGCTTAAGGAGGGTGATTCCGTTGTGCTGACCGGATTTGGCACCTTCTCGGTGCGGGAGCGCCCTGCCCGGACTGGACACAATCCCAAAACCGGTAAACCGATGGATATTAAGGCCAGCAAAACACCCGTTTTTAAAGCTGGTAAAACCCTTAGAGATGGCTTAAAGTGATTAACCCGCATTGGGGTGCTTAGCTCAGTTGGGAGAGCATCGCCCTTACAAGGCGAGGGTCGGGGGTTCAAGCCCCTCAGCACCCACCATGATTCAAATACCGGAGCGGTAGTTCAGTTGGTTAGAATACCGGCCTGTCACGCCGGGGGTCGCGGGTTCGAGCCCCGTCCGCTCCGCCAAATCCCCAGGGTGTCCATCCAGACACCTTTTTTTATGTGCGCCAATGGCGTTTTCTTGCTTTTAGCCCTCGTTTCCAAACCAGGTTATTGCCCATGCTGCTACAGAAAATTCGCGATCATGCTAAAGGCTGGTTTGCATACACCATAGTTGGATTGCTCATCATCCCGTTCGCAGTCTGGGGCATTAATTATTATTTTGAAGGCGGCGGCCCGACCGATGTCGCGGTGGTCGGCGACAGCAAAATCTCGCTTCAGGAATTCCAGCGGGCTTATCAGCAGCAACGACAACGGTTGCAGGCGATGTTGGGCGACGCCGATCCGACGCTGCTGGATGGACCGCGTATGAAACAGACGGTGTTGCAGCAGTTGATTGATGAGCGAATCCTGAATCAGTTGGTGCGCGCCCAAGGACTGCGGGTTGGCGACCAGCAACTGCATGATGTCCTGGTGGGGCGACCGGAATTTCAGCAGAACGGCGTTTTTAGTCTCGATCTCTACCAGCAGTTGTTGCGTAGTCAGGGTTATCCCGCCGCACAGTTTGAGGAAGGATTGCGCCATTCCCTGGTGACGCAGCAATTGCGTGATGCGGTCGCCCATTCGGCGCTGATTCCGTCAGCGCAACTGGATTCCTGGATTGCGCTGCTCAAACAGCAGCGCGAATTGCAATCTCTCGTCCTGTCACTGGAAAAACACACGGCTCAGGCCACCGTGGAGGATGCGGCTATCGCAGATTACTTCGAGAAAAACAAAGCCCGCTTTGTTCATCCCGAACAGGCGCGAGTGCAATATATCGAATTAAAGCTGGCGCAAATCGCCGAAGGCATTTCGGCCAGCGAAGATGAATTGCAAGCGGCATATCAGGAGCAAATCGCCAAATACGGCCGACCCGAACAACGCTCGGCTTCGCATATTCTGATTTCATTGCCACTGAACGCCGCTCAGGATGTAGTCGAACAGGCCAGAGCCAGGGCGCAGCAGATCGCCGATGGCATCCGCTCCGGCGGCAAGAGCTTTGATCAGTCATTGCAGGAGGCCAAGTCTGATCCATCCGGTGTAGTTGAAGGCGGCGAACTGGGCGTTATCGGCAAGGGGATGTTCGACAGTCCGGCCTTTGAGAATGCGCTTTACGCCTTGCAAAAAGAGGGCGAAGTGAGCGAACCAGTGCGGATGCCTTCAGGTTTTCACCTGATCCGGCTGGACAAAATTACCCCGGCGCAAGTCAAGCCGTTCGCGGAAGTGCGGGAAGAAGTAGCCAAGGATCTGCGCCAGCAGCAAGCCGAGAGCCGCTTTTACGAGATTAGCCAAACGCTTGCCAACTTGGGCTATGAGCATCCAGACAGTCTCGAACCGGCCGCCAAGGCGCTCGGTGCGCCGATTCAGGAAAGCGACTGGTTTGGCCGCAGCGGTGGAGCGGGCATTGCCGCTAATCCCAAGGTGACCGAGATCGCCTTTAGTGAAGATGTCCTCAAACGCGGCGTCAACAGCGAACCGCTGGAACTGGAGCCGGGCCACGTTGTGATGATCCGCATTAAGGAACATAAGGACGCTGCGCCGCGCACACTGGAAGAATCCCGTGAGGGGATTGCTAAAACGCTGCGCGAACAAAAAGCCCGCGAAGCGATGGTGAAAACCGTCGAAGCGGTGAAGACCCGCGCCGCGCAAGGGGAACATTTACAGACGCTGGCGACGGAACTGGGCGGCGAGTTTAAGGCTATCGGGCTGGTCGAGCGCAATGCGCCAACGGTGGATGCGGCGATTCTGGACCTTGCATTCCGGTTGCCGCAACCGGAACGGGCAAGGCAGCGCTGGGAGTAGCCACGCTGGCGAATGGCGATCAGGCGGTGCTGGCGGTCATTCGGGTGATGCCGGGGCAGAAAGATGCGCTGTCCGGGGACGAGCGCAAAGCCCTGGCGCAACAACTGGCGCAGCAAATCGGTTCCCGCCAGTTCGAGTCATTACTCGACAGTCAGCGCGGCAAAACCAAGGTTGTGACTTACGCTGACCGGCTGTAACGCCTATTTCGCCCGCTAATTTCGGGAGCGGGCGCAACCCTTTATTCCATTGCGCCTACCGCCACGGTGTTGAAACCGCCGTCTACATACACGATCTCGCCGGTGATGCCGGATGCCAGATCGGAGCAGAGAAAGGCGGCGGTATTGCCGACTTCTTCGATAGTGACGCACTTGCGCAGTGGGGCGATGTGTTCAAAAGTCTCCATCATCTTGCGAAAATTCTTGATCCCGGACGCCGCCAAGGTGCGAATCGGGCCGGCGGAAATGGCGTTGACCCGAATCCCTTCCGGCCCCAGCGTTTGCGCCAGATAGCGAACGCTGGCGTCGAGACTGGCCTTGGCCAGACCCATCACGTTGTAATTGGGCACTGCCCGCACTCCGCCCAGATAAGTCATGGTGATCAGCGCGCCCTGACGGCCTTTCATCAGCGGGCGAGCGGCCTTGGCCAGCGCCGCGAAGCTGTAGGCGCTGATGTCATGGGCAACACGGAAGTTTTCGCGACTGATGCCTTCCAGGAAATCGCCTTCCAGCGCTTCACGCGGCGCGTAAGCCACCGAATGCACCACGATGTCCAGCCCGTCCCACTGTTCCGCCAGTGCTTTGAACACCGCTGCAATCTCCGCATCGCTTTCCACATCGCAGGGCAGAACGATGGAACTGCCTAATTCAGCAGCTACCTTCTCGACCCGGGATTGCAGCTTGTCATTCTGATAGGTGAACGCCAGTTCAGCGCCTTCCCTGCGCATGGCCTGGGCAATGCCCCAGGCGATGGAACGGTTGCTGGCGATGCCCACGATCAGAGCGCGTTTGCCGACGAGAAAGCCCATAATGAACTCCTGTGCTGTTTTAGGTATCGTTGAGACGGGTCAATGAATTTACGAACGCTAAAGGATACTGCATGACGTGTATAAAATACTTTTTTCATCGCGGGGCGATGAGTCTGCTGCTAGGACTTTGCGCGTTGACGGCGTCCGTTGCCAACGCTGCGCCATGCACGGGATCGCTCTGCACGGTCAACTGAAGTACGGGCCGCAGTTTTCCCATTTTGATTACGTCAACCCCAATGCGCCCAAGGGCGGCGAAGCCCGCTTCGCTGCGATTGGCAGCTTCGATACCTTCAATCCATTCAATATCAAAGGTCAGGCCGCGGCCGGCGTCGGTCAGTTGTTCGAGAGTCTGCTGACCAGCAGCGCCGATGAACCATTCAGCGAATATGGGTTGATCGCCGAAAGCGTGGAAGTCGCTGAAGATCGCCAATCAGTGACATTTGCGCTGCGACCAGAGGCGAAATTTCACGATGGCAGCCCGATCAGAGCCGATGACGTGCTGTTTTCCTTCGAGACCCTCAAAACCAAAGGCAGCCCGTCGTTCCGGTTTTATTACGCCAATGTCGCCAAGGTCGAGAAACTGGGCGAGCGGCAGGTAAAATTCAGTTTCATTGCTGGCGAAAACCGCGAACTGCCGCTGATCCTCGGCCAAATGCCGGTGCTGTCAAAAAGATACTGGCAAGACCGTGATTTCGGCGCGACCACGCTGGACATACCGGTCGGCAGCGGCCCTTACAAGCTTGAACGGTTTGAAACCGGACGTTTTATTGCTTATCAGCGCGATGAGCAGTATTGGGGCCGGGATTTGCCGGTCAATCGGGGGCGGCACAACATCGAGCGGTTGCGCTACGACTACTACCGCGATGTCACCGTCGCGCTGGAAGCGTTCAAGGCGGGAAATTACGACCTGAGGCTGGAAAATATCGCCAAGCAATGGGCGACCGGTTATGACTTTCCGGCCCTGACCCAGGGATTGGTGAAAAAGGAAAGCTTTCCGCACCAGATGCCATCAGGGATGCAAGGCTTCGTCTATAACCTGCGCCGCCCGCTGTTCCAGGATGCCCGGGTGCGTCAGGCGCTGGCCTACGCCTTTGATTTTGAATGGAGCAACCGGAATCTGTTTTTCGGCCAGTACACCCGCACCCGCAGCTTTTTCGATAATTCCGAACTGGCGGCGCGAGGTCTGCCGTCGCCGGAGGAACTGGCGTTGCTGGAACCGCTGCGCAAGGAGTTACCGCCGGAAGTATTTACCGCCGAGTATCAGCCGCCGACCGCTGGCAGCGACGCGCAATTGCGCGGCAATTTTCAAAAGGCATTGCAGTTATTGCAGGACGCGGGCTGGAAATTTCAGGATCGCAAGCTGGTCAACGCTAAAACCGGCGAACCGTTCCGCTTCGAACTACTGATCAGCGAACCGACCTGGGAGCGAATTGGATTGCCGTTCGCCCGCAATCTGGAACGGCTGGGGATTGAGATGACCGTGCGCACGGTGGATTCCGCCCAGTATGAGAACCGCGAACGCAGTTTCGATTTCGACCTGATAGTGAATGTCTGGGGCAATCGCTGTCGCCGGGCAACGAGCAGCGCGAATACTGGAGCAGCGCCGCTGCGGATGAGCCGGGCAGCCGCAATCTGGCCGGTCTGAAAAATCCGGCGGTGGATCGCTTAGTGGAATTGCTGATCGTGGCCCCGGATCGGGTCAGTCTGGTGACCCGGGTGCGGGCGCTGGATCGGGCGCTGCAATGGAATTATCTGGTGATTCCGCACTGGCATCTGCCGTCAATTCGAATCGCGTTCTGGGGCAAGTTCGGCTATCCAGCGACCATTCCGTTGCAGGGCGTCCAACTGGACGCCTGGTGGATTGATCCGGCTAAGGAAGCGGTGTTGGCGAAGAAAAAGAACGGCGGATCGTAGAACTGCGCCATGCTGGGCTACATTCTCCGCCGTCTGATGCTGATTCCGCTGACCTTGCTCGGCATCATCGCCATCAATTTTGCCATTGTGCAGATCGCGCCGGGCGGGCCGGTCGAGCAAGTGCTGGCGCAACTGAAAGACACGGCGGTTTCAGCGACGGCGCGGTTGGGTGGCGGCGAGGGCGTGGAAACGGGGCGGGCCAGCACAGCAGCTTCGCAAAATTCCAGCGGTAATAGCGCCTATCGCGGTGCGCAGGGACTTGATCCCGCCTTCATTGCCGAACTCAATCGCCAGTTTGGTTTCGATAAACCGCTTATGTGCGCTTCGGCTTGATGGTGCGCGATTATCTCTGTTTTGATCTTGGCAAGAGCTATTTCCGGGACCGTTCGGTGCTTGATTTGATCCTGGACAAGCTGCCAGTTTCTATTTCGCTGGGATTATGGAGCACACTGCTGATTTATCTGGTTTCAATTCCACTGGGTATTGCTAAAGCCGTTCGCGACGGTTCGCGTTTTGACATATTAAGCAGCGCGGCGGTCATTATCGGTTATGCGATTCCGGCGTTTCTATTCGCCATTTTGCTGATCATTGTTTTTGCTGGCGGGCGGTATCTGGACTGGTTTCCATTACGCGGGCTAGTGTCGGACCATTGGGCTGATTTAAGTGGGTCGGCGCGGATTCTGGATTATTTCTGGCATCTAACTTTGCCGGTGACGGCAATGGTTATCGGTGGTTTTGCTTCTCTGACCATGTTGACCAAGAATGCCTTCCTCGATGAAATTAACAAGCAGTATGTGGTCACTGCCCGCGCCAAAGGCCTTAATGAGCAACAGGTGTTATACGGGCATGTTTTCCGTAACGCCATGCTGCTGGTTATTGCCGGGTTTCCTGCAACCCTGGTCAGCATGTTATTCACCGGATCAGTGCTGATCGAAGTGATTTTTTCTCTGGACGGGTTAGGGTTGCTGGGCTTTGAAGCGGTGATTAAGCGCGATTATCCAGTCATGTTCGGGACGCTCTATGTTTTCAGCCTGATCGGACTGCTGCTTAATCTGCTCAGCGATCTGAGTTATCACCTGGTCGATCCGCGCATTGATTTCGCCTCGCGGCAAACGTGACGCACGCGAAGAAAAGCGGCGGCTACGGAGCCTTATCTGGCGCTTTAATCACGGTTGAGGGCGGGCTGATGTTGAGAAAAGGCAAAGCGCCGTGTTCGCCCAGCAGGGTCAGCGGCAAGGCTCCGTTCCAGCGATCCGCCGTCACCAGTTGCACGATTTGGGGATGGCTGGCGACCGCTTCACCCCGCGCCCGCAGGTTCAGCGCCTGCGCTTCGCCGATCAGCCGCACCGCTTCCGCTTCGCCCTGGGCGCGGATAATCGCTGACCGCTTCTGACCTTCAGCCTGGATCACCGCCGCGTCGGTTTCACCTTGGGCGCGCACCCGCACTTGTTCCGCCTCAAAACGAATCCGGTTCACCGTATTTTCCGCCGCCACCGCATCATTTTTGGCTTTCACCGCCGCTTCCACGCTGGCTGCGAAAGTAGGACTGTACTCAATCTTGGCAATTTGCAAGTCAATGATTTCCAAACCAAATAATTCCGCCAGCCGTATGCTCACCGCCTGCCGGATTTCATTGGCGATCACCTCCCGCTCTTCAGAAATCTTGATCGTATTGCGACGGGCGAACACCCGCATGGCCCGGTCAGCAATGATTGGCTCCACGTTTTCGCGGATGCTGAAATTGCCAGATCGCCCGACTTGATAGAGCAGGCGGAACACTGCTGCGGTAGGGATGCGGTAAGTCATGCCCACCGAGATTTTTACCCATTGGTTATCCACGGTGTACATGGTCATATCCTGCACCCGCAGAATGTCCAGCGATACCTGGATGCGATCTACTTGATCAATTAGCGGTAATTTCAGGTGGATGCCCGGCCCAAACGGTTCGCGGCTGGTGACCACGCCAAGGCGACGTACGCCAGCCATCTCGGTCGGTTCAACCACAAATAAACTTAGCCAGAGCAGTACAGCCAGAATCAGAAGGAACAGGATCGGTTTTTTTAGCCAGGCGGGGGCTTGAGGACGCGGCAAAGCCAGCAGCGGCATAACGGAGTCTCCCGGTTAATCAGAATGAAAAATCGCTGGAGTTATTTCTCATCAATGATAAAGCGATAAAACAGATGTTCATTTTTGAAATCGTGGCCGTCCACCACATGATGAATCACCCGGCGGGTGACTAGATCAGATCCAAACTTCACCGCTTCCTGTGGGCTGACGTTGTAGCTGCGGCAGAGCCAGTCCACTGCTTCTGCGCCAATAAAGCAGCGCGGGTAGGTTTTGAGGCGGTAACTGCGATCCTGAATCGCCACGCCGCCCGGACTGCGCAGGGCAATCAATACGCTGGCGACATCGCTCAAGGGACCATTGCCGAACTGGCTAACCTCACTTTCGGCATCAGCTTCGCTGACCGCATTGGGTTGCTGGCGCAGCGCGGTTTTTACGGCGTTCAGCGCCGCCAGGAACTGAGGTAGTTGTGTGCCGCGTGGTAATTCCGCCAACAAGTCCATTGCGCCCCGGCGAATGGCTTGCGCCCGCGCTGGTTCGGTGATCCGTGATGCGGCGCTATTGGTCAGGATCAGCCGGGCGCCAGGCAGCCAGCGCGTCAGCCAACTGGCGAATCCATACGGATCGACATTGCGTAACAACAGACAGGCCGTATCCACCAGCACCAGATCGGGAATGGCGCTTTCCGCCGCCATAATCCGCAAATTAATCTTGACATCGCTATCCCCTGGAACAACCCGGGTCTCCAGCCTGGCTGCCGCCAGCGCCGCACGCCACAGTTCGGTTTGTTCCGCATCGGCCTGGGCTAATACAATCAGCGGGTTGGCAGCGACAGGTTTATCGGGTGAATCGGGAGTGCTATTCATCAGTGATTCCTCAAAAGTGGTATTTCCATCGAGTTTCAGAAGTCGCTGCTTTGTAGCGTAGTGTAAACTGCGTGACCAGAATGTTGACTAAACGCTTGGCGACAGGCTCTTATTATTTTCCGCATGAGCGCGTCCGATAAACATCTGCTGATTGTTTACCACTCCCAGACCGGCCATACCCGGAAGATGGCGCGGGCGGCATTGCGTGGGGCGCGTCGGGTTGCTGAAGTGGAAACGCGGTTGAAAATGGCCCTGCGCACTGGTCTGGATGATCTGTTATGGGCGCATGGCCTGTTGCTGGGGACGCCGGAGAATTTCGGCTATATGTCCGGGGCGCTGAAGAATTTTCTGGATCGCACCTACTATCCGGCTCAGGGCAAGATCAGCGGGCTGCCGTATGCCGTGTTTATCAGCGCGGGCAATGATGGAGCCGGGGCGTTGTCCAGTATTGAGCGCATTGCCCGTGGGTATCCGCTCAAGCCGGTTTGTGACCCGATCATTGCGCGAGGCGAATTGACCGCCGACATGCTGCAACGCTGCGAAGAACTGGGCGAAACAATGGCGTCCGGGGTAGCGTGGGGCATTTTCTGATTTTTCCAGGAGAACGGCGGTCTCGATTTGATTGAATCTGAATCCTTGCGACTGAAATCCACAACGATCAGGAATGCCATGCAAAACTTGCGAGCGATGAACCCGTTTTTCTTGCAGCCATCCAGTGCGCAATACCGCCGATTGCTGAACGGCGCGGGAGTTTTTATTTGTGTGGGCGGTTTGGGGCGTCGCCTATTACACCCCAGTATATTCTTGACATGGAGCCTTGCCCGCTGTGCATTTTTCAACGACTGGCGTTACTGGTCGTCGGATTGGCGTTTCTGGCGGCAGCAGTGCATAACCCGTCTGGTTGGGGCGCAAAAGCCTATGGCTTAATCATTGGTTTTACTGCCGCCATCGGTATTGCCATAGCAGTCCGGCATTTGTGGTTGCAGCAGTTGCCGCCGGATCAGGCTCCACGCTGCGGACCGGGCCTTGACTATTTGTTGCAGACTTTTCCGCTGAGCGAAGTGATCCGCGAAGTCTTCGTCGGCTCTGGCGAATGCGCCACGGTTGATCGGGTGCTGGGATTGAGCATACCCGCATGGACTTTGCTGCTGTTTCTCGGTCTGGGTCTGGTCGGCGGCGTCGGCAATTGGCGCTTGCCGAAGTAAGCAACCGATTCAACCTCTCTCAACGGCATCGTCATGGACTGGAACCGTCTGCTCTCCCGCGCTCGCTTGGGCGTCTCTCGCCAGACCCCTGACAGCGAAGCGCGCACCGATTTTCAGCGCGACTTTGACCGCATCGTATTTTCCTCAGCCTTTCGACGCTTGCAGGATAAAACTCAGGTTTTTCCACTGTCGCAGAGTGACTACGTCCGCACCCGCCTGACGCATAGCCTGGAAGTGTCCAGCGTGGGGCGCTCGCTGGGCACGATGGTGGGCGACAGCGTGATTCGTCGTCACCATCTGCAAGGCGTCTACCCCCAGGATTTTGGCGCGGTGGTTGCCGCCGCCAGCCTGGCTCATGACATCGGCAACCCGCCTTTCGGTCATGCCGGTGAAGACGCAATCCGCCTCTGGTTCACCACCTCGGCGACCGGTCAGGCCGTTCTAAAATCATTACCGGAAGTGCAGCAGCCGGATTTCCGCCGTTTCGAGGGCAACGCGCAGGGTTTCCGCATCATCACCCGCCTGCAAAGTCCTGATAATCGCGGCGGGATGCAGTTGACCTGCGCGACCTTGGGCACGTTCACCAAATACCCGTGCGCATCCTCACTCTCCATGCCGTTGCCGACCGCGATTGCCTTCAAAAAATTTGGTTTTTACCGGGATGATCAGGATTTATTCGCCGAGGTCGCCGAGCGGTTGGAACTGGAGCCGGTTGCGCCGGGAGTGTGGAACCGTCATCCACTGGCCTGGCTGGTTGAAGCGGCGGATGACATCTGTTACCGGATTATTGATGTTGAAGACGCCTTCCGGCTTCAGCAGTTGCGTTACGAAGATGTCGCCGATTTGTTGCTGCCGCTGACCGGCGATCCGGATCGGGCCAAACGTAAACTGGGTCGTCTCAACCGATCCAAGGAGAAAGTCGAATACCTGCGCGCCAAGGCGATTGGCGCCATGATCGATCAGCGCATCAAAGCTTTATGGCGCATGAAGACCTGATGTTGACCGGCGGGTTTGGCGAAGAGTTACTCGATACGATTCCGGCTGCCGGGGCGATGCAGGCGCTCAAGGACTGTGGCGAGGCGCACATCTATGTCTCCCGTCCGGTGGTGGAAGTGGAAGCAGCCGGGTTTGAGGTGTTGGCTGGATTGCTGGAAACCTTTGTCACGACGGTCAACGACCTTGCCGCTCACGGTTCGGCGGCCTCGCCGAAAAGCCGGATGCTGATTCACCTAATCCCTGAACAGTTCGCCAGCCGTTGCCCGGACGCCGATCTTTATCGCCGGGTGCTGGCGATCACTGATTTTGTCTCCGGCATGACCGATTCCTACGCGGTGGCGTTATTCAAGAAAATCACCGGGATTTCGCTGCCAACCGGCTGATGTTATGGTGATCCACTCACCAGCGGCACAAAGATCACCGGCAGAACGCTGCGCCCCCGCAGGACGCCTTGCTCATCCTTGTACATCAGCCGCAAATCCTGTGTATGGTGCGGCGGTCCCACTGGAACCACCAGGCGACCGCCGGGTTTGAGCTGCTGCGCCAGCGCCATTGGTGTTTCGGTCGCCGCCGCCGTCACCATAATCGCATCGTAAGGCGCGTATTCGGCCCAACCCTGCGCGCCGTCGTCAGTCCGGATTTCCACATTGTTAAATCCAAGATCGCGCAAACGCTGCCGGGCCGCGTTCGCCAGTTCAGGAATGCGCTCCACGGAGTACACGCGCCGCGACAACTGCGCCAGTATCGCGGTCTGATAACCTGATCCTGCGCCAATCTCCAGCACCACCGCGTCTGGCGCTGGATTGAGCAGCTCCGTCATTAGCGCGACGATAAACGGCTGGGAGATGGTCTGGCCGCGCCCGATAGGCAATGGCATATCGGCATAGGCCCATTCCTGCTGCTCCACCGGTACGAAACGATGGCGGGGAACCGTCGCCAGCGCGGCTAAAACCCGCTCGCTAAGGACATGGCATCCGGTGAGATCGCCGGTTTCGCGGGTCTCGGCCACCACCTGATCCAGCAGATGTCGCAACAGGCCATCCGGGTCATGAGCGGCATCCGTGTTCATTTTGCTCCCTGGCTCCGCCGCGCCGGTCTGCGTTGAATGGCGTTTTCCGGCATCAGAATGCGGGCCACCAGATCGTCAGCCCGTAACAGTGGTTGCCGCCGCAGGCTGCACAGCAATCCCGCCACTGGCGCTACCACCTGCGCTCGCTCGCTGCCCGTGAAGCCATCATAGATCCGGCCCAGTTCCTCGCCTGCTTGCACCCAGCAGCCAACGGCTTGGCGCGTGGAAAAGATTCCGGATTGTTCCGCCAGCACGGCTGACATTTGTTGCATGCCGAAATAGCGCAGGTCTTCCTCATCGTTGGCCAGCCGCAGCCCGCTCACCATACCGGTGCGATCCAGAAACGCCAGCAGCGCGTGAAACAGGACTTCACAGGGTCTGGTTTGCAAGCTGCCAGCCTGTCCGGCGTGAAGCGAGAAATTTTCGCCGCCGTATAGCCGCCAGATCCGCACCAAACCGGGGGCGTCTCCCGGTTCAAGCGGGCGTTCGAGAACCGCGGGCAATCCGAACAGGCAGGCGCTGGCGCGTTCATCATCGTTGGGTGCGTATAAGCGCAACTGCGGCATTTCCTCAATATCCAGACTGGCCGGATAAATATCCACCCGGTAGTAGGCAATCCGGGTCAGCGCCACGACGGCCTCGGTGATAGCCCAACGCGCCCATCCGATTCGCCGGCTGTCTGCTGCATCGGGTTCATCCGGGGAATCGCCAACCGTGGGCACGATCACGATGCGCTCGCGCAACCGTAATCCGGGTCGTTCACCGGCTTCAATATCGCGCAAAAACGCCGCCAGCCGCGATAGCACAAACATGCCGTTGACATCCTGGTTGTTATGAATATCCGCGACCAGCGCCAACCGTGGCGTGCGCGCGCGTGGGCCAATATCGTGATGAAGAATGGAACGCTCGCCGCGCCACCGTTCAGTCAATCCAGACATGCGTTGGGTACTCAAGGCTTCACTCCGCCGCGTTGACCAAAAATCATTTCAGTGATTACTGAAATCGTAGTTCAGTTTATTTATTTCGTTGGATGAAATGCCGCGCCGCTGACCTTGCCAGTCTGGCAGGCAGGATTGTGGTTGAGATATGTTGCGTTGCAACATAAGTTTCGCTATATTGCCTTGCAACAAAACCTATGTCTGATGAGGAATTCACCATGATCGTCAATCTGTTCAGCAAAGCCCTGGAAACCCCGCAAGCCTTGCCGGAGCCGCTGATTAAGGCCAATAAACTGTTTATTGACAATATGGAAAGCATTCTGGCGTTTCAGATGCACGCGCTGAAAGCCTATATGGGCATCAGCATCAATCAGCTCCGGGCCGCCGCCGAAATTACTGATTTGAACAGCTTGCAGGATTTTTACCAGCGTCAGGCGGAAATCGCCCAGACCGTGCAGCGCAAGCTGATGAATGATGCGCGGATCATGTCGGGCATGGCGGTGCGCCTGAAAGCCGAAATGGATGCCTTGACCCAAACCACCTGGCAAGAGTCGCTGCCCAAAGCCGCATGAAATCACCAAAAGCAAACCCTCCAAACCGCCGTCCTTGCCCTGCCGATGCGGGGCATTTTTGCGTTTGGCGCTGATGTTTTCGCAACTGGTAACGGCTATCGCGGTGTTTCACGAATCGCCGGTGGATTGGGCGATGACGGCGGCGTTGGCGGCAGAGTTGGGATTGCCGATGATCGCCGATCAGGCGGTTGCGTCCAGGTTCACTCACACGCTGGTGCAAACGGCGGAGCGGCTGGAATTGCGGGAGTGGGGAGCCAAAAGCGCCGGGGCCGGTTTATGTTGATTTCGCAGCGGGCGCGGTCGCCCATCGTCGCCGTTTTGGCGGCGGGCGCAATCAGCCGTTGGCGCGAGCCGTCGGCTTGAAAAGCGGCGCTCTGCCCACGGTAGTGGACGCCACTGCCGGATTAGGGCGCGACGCCTTTGTGCTGGCCAGCCTGGGTTGCACCGTGCAGTTGATAGAACGCGCTCCAATCATTGCCGCTTTGCTGCGCGATGGCTTGCAGCGGGCGGTTCGCGCCCCGGATATTGGCGCGATGGTCGCCGAGCGACTGCATTTAATCATGGCGGACGGGCGGGATTATCTGGGTGGACTGACCGAAAGTCGGCGTCCAGACGTAGTGTATCTGGACCCGATGTACCCGCACCGGCAAAAAACGGCGCTGGTCAGCAAGGACCTTCGGATGTTGCGACAGTGGGTGGGAGACGATGACGATGCGCCGGAGCTATTGGCGGTTGCGTTGCGCTGCGCTCGGCGGCGCGTGGTGGTGAAGCGTCCGCGTCGGGCGCCAGTTCGTAGCCGGGTCGCCGCCGGATTTTCAGATCGTTGCGCCAAATACCCGCTTTGATGTTTATCTCACTAACCGTGACTGACTGGCGCAATCGGCAGTTTGGAAAAATGTCCGCCATCCGGCAACCCCAGTGTGGCGCAGATGCGGGCATGGGCATGACTGGCCAGGCTGTCGCGAGACTGACCCGGCGTGAGCAACGGCTCGCAAAAAGAGATTTCTGCGGTGATTTGCCTTTCGCCTAGTAGTTGCCATAAATGCGGCAACAATGCCGCATCGCCGACAAATGGGACGTTCGGATGAGCGCCATCGGGATGTGGATAGCGCAGAGCTATCGGCTGCACCAGGCAACGGGCATGAATGGCGGCCTGAAACAGCCGTGGGTAGAAACGGCGCACCGTTTCGCCGGTGGTTGAGGTGCCTTCAGGAAAAATGAGAACTCGCCCGCCGTTGCGCAACCGCCACGTCAATTGTTCAGCCGCTTCGCCCGCGCCATTGTCGCTGCCGCGCCGGATAAACGCGGTGCCCGCCCGCCGCGCCAGCCAGCCAAACAGCGGCCAGTCGGCGACTGCGCCCTTGGCGAGAAAGTGAGTCGGGCAGTGGGCGGCGATGCAGAAAATATCCAGCCATGACAGATGATTGGCGACAAATAGCACGGGGCCGCTGCTGGGCGGCTGACCGGTTGCCTTGATTCGCACCCCCATCATCCAGCACAGCCATTGGCTCCAGATCGCCAGCGGGCGGCAGGAGACGGTTCCATCCCGCCGAGGTCGCAACAAGGCCACGACGCCGACCCCGACCAGAATGTGCAAGATCACCAACGGCGCTCGCCGCAGCCGCCGCACTGTAGGTAGCCATGCTCGGCGCGGCGTCATCAGGCGGCGCGATCCAGAAAATGCCGGGCGTAACGGCGAGTGATTTGCCGGGTTGAAACCAGAATAAACACATCGGCTACCTGAAAATCTTCGTCCAAAAACGGTTCGCCGCAGATTTTCGCTCCCACCCGCAGATACGCTTTCAGCAGTGGCGGCATCGGGTAGTCATCCCGCGCCACAATGTCGTGGCGCGGCAATGCAATAAGCGGCTTGACCCGCACTTCCTCAGCCGTGAGATGGCGTTGCGCCAGCTCCGAAAAAATGGCTTGGGCCATTGCGCCGTTTTCGCCCAGCGGAATGCTGGCGCAACCAATCAAATAGTCAATCTGTTGCTCGGCGACAAAACGGGCGATCCCCGACCACAGGGCGCTGATAGTGGCGCCGTTGCGGTAATTACGGTGGACGCAGGTTCGGCCAATTTCAGCAAAGCGCCCCGGCAGCGCCAAGACTGGCGCGATGTCGAACTCGCTCTGTGAATAGAATCCACCCGCCCGCCGGGCGCTGTCCTCGCTCAGGATGCGGGTGCAGCCGATGAGTTGCTCGGTCGCCGCATCCCGCACCAATACATGACGGCAATAGGGATCGAGATGATCATGGTCCAGACCGGGAATCTGATTGTGCAGGCTAGCGCCCATTTCCCTGGCGAAAATATCGTAGCGTAGTTGTTGCGCGGCCCGTAGCTCCTCCACCGTTTCGGCGAAACCGACCTGAGGCAATCCAGTAGGTTGCGGCGGGTTTATGGGCGGGTGAAATTGGGGCTGAATGTTCAAGGCGGTCTCCGAAATAACGACTTTTGGCGAATTTACCTGACGATAAGTCAAAAAAATTGCAGTCGCTTTAAGTCCGCTTGACAGCCTTGTGACAAATAGATGCGCGCTGACAAAGTGTGGCGCAGTTGCTGGGAAATAACCGTCCATTGCATCGGCAATCTTTACAAAAAGATGACGGTTGCGCATGAGAAACACCTACTTCTCCTGTACACTTTTTACTGTTCGCACCAGAGCATTTGACCGAAAAACTATACCTAACCAAATCCTAGCGACAGGAGGCCATGATGAGTCATACCACTGAATCCATCCGCAATATCGCTCTGACCGGGCATGGCGCGGCGGGAAAAACCACCCTGGTGGAGTCCATCCTTTACCATGCCGGCAAGCTCGCCGCGCCCGGCGCCGTGGAAAAAGGCAATACCGTTTGCGATTTTGATCCACAGGAAAAAGCGCACCAGCATTCACTGGACGCCGCCCTGGTCAATTTCGATTACAACGGCGCTCATATCAATCTGATTGATACGCCCGGTTTTCCTGATTTTATTGGTCAGGCCATTGCGGTGTTGCCGGCCGTGGAGACGATGGCGGTCGTGATCAACGCCCAGACCGGGATTGAAGCGATCACTCAGCGGATGATGAATCGCGCTGCCCAACGCGGGCAGTGCCGGATGATCATCGTCAACCGGATTGATGCCGAGAACGTCAATCTGCCGGAACTGATAAGCCAGATTCAGCAAGTCTTTGGGAAGGAGTGTCTGCCGATTAACCTGCCCGCCAAGAACAATACCCAAGTAGTGGATTGCTTCTTTAATCCGTCCGGAGAAAGCGATTTTTCCAGCGTTGCCGCCACCCATTCAGCGCTGATCGATCAAGTGGTGGAAGTGGATGAAGAGCTAATGGCGCTGTATCTGGAGCAGGGCGAAGATCTGCAACCCGAACAACTGCACGCGCCGTTCGAGAAGGCGCTGCGGGAAGCGCATTTGATTCCGATTTGTTTTGTCTCTGCGCGCACGGGCGTTGGCGTTAAGGAATTGCTGGATATTTTTTGTACGGCTGCTGCCCAACCCGCTGGAGGGCAATCCCGAGCCGTTCCTCAAGGGCGAGGGCGGGACGGTGGAGACTTTGTACGCGGTTCCCGATCCGCAGCGGCATGTAGTGGCGCATGTATTCAAAGTGGTGATGGACCCGTTTATTGGCAAACTCGGCATTTTCCGCATCCATCAGGGCATGATCACCAAAGACAGCGCCCTGTTCATTGGCGATGGCCGCAAACCGTTCAAGGTCGGCCACCTGTTTTACCTGCATGGCAAGGAACATCCCGAAGTCGCAGTCGGCATTCCGGGCGATCTTTGCGCGGTGGCGAAAGTGGACGATATTCATCTGGGCGTAGTGCTGCACGATTCCCACGACGAGGATCAAATCCGTCTGCGTCCGCTCAGTTTTCCCAAACCGTTGTTCGGGTTCGCCATTCGCGCCGCCAGCCGGGGAGACGAGCAAAAGCTGTCCGACACTTTGCATAAGTTGCTGGAAGAAGACCCCTGCCTGGCGCTGGAACACAATACCCATACCAAGGAAACCGTGTTGCGCGGCCTGAGCGATCTGCATCTGCGCCTGACCCTGGAAAAGATGCAGCAGCGCTACAACCTTCAGGTCGAAACCCGGCCACCCAAGATCGCCTACAAGGAAACCATCAGCCAGCCCGCCGAGGGTCATCATCGCCACAAGAAGCAAACTGGCGGCGCAGGGCAGTTTGGCGAGGTGTATTTGCGGATTGAGCCGCTGCCGCGTGACGCCGGCTTTGAGTTCGCCAGCGAAGTCGTGGGCGGCGCGATTCCGACTTCTTTCCTGCCGGCGGTGGAAAAAGGCATTCGCGAAGCCTTGCAGGAAGGCGTTATTGCCGGTTATCCGGTGCAGGATGTGCGCGCCATCGCCACCGACGGCAAATATCATCCAGTGGATTCCAAGGAAATCGCCTTTATCACTGCGGGGCGCGAGGCGTTTCTGGATGCGGTCGCTAAAGCGCGGCCCATCGTGCTGGAGCCGATCATTAACCTGCAAGTGCGGACGCCAGCCGATTGCGTCGGCGCGATCACCGGGGATTTGTCCAGTCGGCGCGGGCGCATCGTCGGCACTGATGCGGCGCCCGGCGGCATGAGCATCATTAACGCCCAGGTTCCGCAGGCGGAACTGGAAGGCTATGCGTCGCAGTTGAAATCCATGACCGCCGGTCTTGGCTCTTACAATATCGAATTGAGCCACTACGATCCGACGCCGGGTGAGATTCAGCAGAAGTTGCAGGCGGCGTACAAGAAGCAGTTGGAGGGCTAAGCGCCCAGGTAGGGCGAGCATGATTTCTCAGAACTTTCGCTTTATGACGTAGCGTGAGCTTCACAGCCCGTATTGAAACGGGCAAAACACTCATCCTACCTCGCAGTAAGCGAAAGTTTTATTTCGCAACAGTCGTGCGATTGGATTAAACTTGTGTCGTAAAACCTAGTTTTAAACTTGGTTACAAGATTTGTACATAATTATTGCATTTCAGCTTGACTTTGCGCGAATTTCTCGTATAAATTCAACTTAAAGTTATACAAAACTTCTTCTTTGCACCGTCCGAGGTGAATCATGAGCAAATCAATCCGTAATCTGCGCAATCTGGCTCCTTACCTGTTGCCCGTTTCCCTGCTCATGATTTGTGGCGTTCTGTTGATGGGGTTGCTGTATTACCCGACCCCTTTGGTTCAGGGCGGCGCTCGCCACATCGAAACTACCGCGATCACCGAGCAGAAATATTGGCGCTCGCTCGTCGATAGTCTGTTGGCGGTATTGATGGCTGACGCAATGCAGCAACTTCGGATGAAACAGCAAACCCCGATGCAAGCCCCGCGCTATCCTGAAATTCATCCTGGCGAGCTTAACGCCAGTCTGCGAATCGCCCCGCTGATTATCGAAAACAGCGGCGACTCGAGTCGTCCCACCTGATCAGTTTGTAATCCTGCTTTGTCGGGCCAGTGACCGCCTTTGGCGCCAAAAGGCGGTCTGTAAGTCCTCAATCCGCTAATTTGACCCGCAGTGCCTGTGCAATGGCCTGCTGCACTTCCTCGCCGAAGCACACCAGATAGACCGTCTCAATTCGGTCATCCTTGTCCAGAAAATGGCTAACTTCCCGCACCGCAATCTGCGCCGCCTGATCCAGCGGATAGCGATAAACCCCGCAACTGATCGCCGGAAAAGCGATTGAGCGAATACCTTGATCTGCCGCCAGATGCAGGCTATTTCGGTAACAACTCGCCAGTAGTTCAGGTTCGCGGGCATGACCGCCTTTCCAGACTGGCCCGACTGTGTGGATAACGAAGCGGGCGGGCAGGCGATAGCCACGGGTGATCTTGGCCTGGCCGGTTTCGCAACCGCCCAAAGTTCGGCATTCCGCCAGCAGTTCGGGGCCAGCGGCGCGATGAATCGCCCCGTCTACGCCACTACCGCCCAACAGCGAGCTGTTGGCGGCGTTGACGATGGCATCTACTCGCAACTCGGTAATATCGCCGGTCGTGAGCTGAATCCGACCTGGATGAATAGGCATTGCGACTTCTCCTAAATCTCCACCATTTCAAAATCATCCTTGATCGCGCCGCATTCAGGACAGGTCCAGGTCAGCGGCACATCGTCCCAACAGGTGCCCGGCGCGATGCCGTCTTCGGGCCAACCTTTTTCCTCGTCATAAATCCATCCGCAAATCAAGCACATGTATTTTTTCATTGGATTCGTCTTTCTGGTGGCGGTGATTGAACGGCGGTGATTGTCCCATACCGGCGCATCCCGGAAAACCAGCGGCATTTGCTAGAATCCCCGCGTTAAACCCATTCATCAGCCTCACTTTCGGAGCATTGGTCTGATGCAGCCTGTTTTTCCGTCTATCCCGGTGGTAATGACTCTGGCTGGCAATGATCCCAGTGGCGGAGCTGGTCTCACTGCTGATATTGAAACAATGACCAGCCTGGGTTGCCATCCTGCGCCTGTGATTACCGCGTTGACGGTGCAGGACACCCACAATCTCAAGATGTTATTGCCGGTTGCTCCCGATCAGATCATGGCCCAGGCGCAGGCGATCCTGGCCGATATGCCGGTGAGGGCATTCAAGATTGGCGTGATCGGGAATGTCGCCAACGCTGCGGCGCTGCATACACTGCTGACGGCTTATCCCGGTATTCCCGTGGTGCTTGATCCCGTGCTGGCGGCGGGTGGTGGAGCCGAATTGGCGGATCAGCCGTTGATTGAAGCGATTCGGGACTGGTTGCTGCCGCTGACTACCGTACTGACGCCTAACAGCGTCGAGGCCCGGCGGCTGGCGCCAGAAGCCGATACCTTGAACGCCTGCGCAATGGCGTTGTTGGAGCGAGGCTGCCGTTATGTGCTGATCAGCGGCGGTCATGAACCGGGCGATGATGTGGTCAATACCCTGTATGGCAATCACCGCCTGCTGGAAAGCTGGCGCTGGCCGCGCCTGCCCAATGAATATCACGGTTCCGGCTGCACGCTGGCCGCCGCGATTGCAGCCTTACTGGCCCAGGGTGGGCAGCTTTGTTTGGAGTCGCCCAACTCCGCTCTTTATCGCGCTCAGGATTACGCCTGGCGCACACTGCAAGCCGCTTATCAGGTTGGCGGCGGGCAGTGGCTTCCTAACCGGCTGTTCTGGGCTGCCGCCTTGCCTCTGAGGCTCAACCATGAATAAACCTGTTTGTCGCGGCCTGTACGCCGTTACCGATGCGTTCTTGCTCCCGGATGAAAATTTAATTTTCGCGGTTGAACAGGCGCTTGTCGGCGGCGCTCGCTGGATTCAGTACCGCGACAAGAGCGCGGATGCGGGGCGGCGGCTGGCTCAGGCTCAAGCCTTAAATGCTTTGTGCCAGCGTTATGCAGCGCCCCTGATCATTAATGATGATGTGGAACTGGCGTTTCAGATCGGCGCAGCAGGCGTTCATCTCGGTCAGCATGATCTCGCGCTGGACACGGCCCGCGCCCGGTTGGGCAATAACGCCATTATCGGCGTATCGTGCTATGACCGGCTGGACTTGGCGGTGGCGGCAGAACGGGCGGGCGCGGATCACGTTGCCTTTGGCGCTTTCTTTCCGTCGCCGACCAAGCCGGATGAAATCCGCGCCCCAATTGAGTTATTGCGCGAAGCTCGCGCCGCGCTGAATCTGCCGATAGTCGCGATTGGCGGCATCACGCCCGATAACGCGCCGTTGCTGCTGGAGGCGGGAGCGGACGCCTTGGCCGTGGTCAGCGCCGTGTTTGCTCAACCTGATATTCAAGCCGCCGCCCGTCGTTTTGCCGCGCTATTTCACTGAGGATATTGTTGCCATGACCCGTTCTGAAACCCTGTTCGCCGAAGCCCAAAACTACATTCCCGGCGGCGTTAATTCACCCGTGCGCGCCTTTCGCGGCGTAGGCGGTTCGCCGATCTTTTTCAAGCGCGGCGCGGGCGCCTATTTATATGACGAAGACGACCGTTGCTACATGGATTATGTCGGTTCCTGGGGGCCGATGATTGCGGGTCACGCCCATCCTGCTGTGGTTCGGGCGGTGCAGGAAGCGGCGGTCAATGGCCTGAGCTTGGCGCGCCGACTGAAATTGAAACGATCATGGCGCGCAAAATTCGGCAACTCATGCCTTCGATGGAACGGGTGCGGA
>JAAUTD010000175.1 GCA_012031845.1 Synechococcaceae cyanobacterium SM1_2_3 | reverse complement strand
GAAATTTTCGGACTGCCATATCAACCGTCATCCATGTTTCTGCATCAGCCTTCTCACCCACTGCTCAATAAGGAGAACAACATGGAAAAATCTGGTTGCGCGAATACCCGCCCAGTGTTCCGGCTGAAGTGGATTTGAACGAGTTTGCTTCGCTCAAGGATATTCTGGAGAAGAGCTGTCAGCGATTTAGCGATCTGCCGGCTTATTCCAATCGAGGCACGACGCTATGGTATCGGGATATTGATCGACTGAGCCGGGCTTTTGCCGCCTATCTGCAAGGATTGGGATTGGGCAAGGGAGAACGAGTGGCGATCATGATGCCCAATATCCTGCAATATCCGGTGGTTTTGTTTGGCGTTTTGCGCGCCGGGCTGATTGTGGTGAATGTCAATCCGCTTTACACGCCGCGAGAATTGTCACATCAGCTTCAGGACTCTGGCGCTGCCGCGATAGTCATTCTCGAAAACTTTGCGCATACCTTGCAGGAAGTGATTGCCCAAACCGCAGTGAAAACCGTCATCACGACCCAGATCGGCGATCTGTACCCATTTCCCAAACGGCTAATAGTCAATATCGTGGTGAAATGGATTAAAAAAATGGTACCGACCTGGACTATCCCTGGAGCGATTCCCTTGCGGCGGACTCTGCGCCAGGGCGCTCATCAGACGATGAAGGACATTGACCTGACGCATGACGATATTGCGTTTTTGCAATACACCGGCGGCACGACCGGCGTGGCTAAAGGCGCGATGCTGACGCATGGCAATCTGGTGGCGAACCTGCAACAGGCTTCAGCCTGGCTGAGTCCGTTTTCTCAACCTGCCGAGGAAACCATTATTACTGCGCTGCCGCTCTATCATGTTTTTTCACTGACGGCTAACGCCCTGACCTTTATGAAACTGGGCGGTCACAACATCCTGATTACCAATCCCCGCGACATGCCTGAATTTGTTAAGGAACTGGATAAAATTAAATTCACCGCCATTACTGGAGTCAATACCTTGTTTAATGGCCTGCTGCATACTCCAGGCTTTGATCGGCTTGATTTTAGCGCACTCAAAATCACTCTCAGCGGCGGCATGGCGGTGCAACGGGCTGTCGCGGAGAACTGGAAAAAAGTAACGGGAACGCCTTTGATTGAAGCCTATGGCCTCACTGAAACTTCTCCAGCCGCCTGCATTAATCCACTCGATCTGCAAAATTATAACGGCAGTATTGGCTTGCCGATTTCTTCTACCGAAATCTCCATCCGCGATGAGGAAGATCGGGAATTGGGAATCGGGGAAGCGGGCGAGCTTTGCATTCGCGGCCCGCAGGTGATGCGCGGTTACTGGAATCGCCCGGAAGAAACCGCCAAGGTCATCAGCAGCGATGGCTATTTGCGCACCGGCGATATTGGGGTCATGGACGAGAAAGGCTACATCCGCATTGTGGATCGCAAGAAGGACCTGATTCTGGTGTCCGGCTTCAACGTCTATCCCAATGAAATTGAGGATGTGGTCATGCTGCATCCGGGGGTGCGGGAAGCTGTGGCCGTTGGCGTGCCGGATGAAAAGTCGGGCGAAGCGGTCAAGCTGGTGGTGGTGCGCAAAGACCCGGCCTTGACCGCCGAGATGCTGATAGCGCATTGCCGGTTGCATCTCACGGGCTACAAGACGCCGCGTCATATTGAGTTCCGCACCGATTTGCCCAAGAGTCCGGTCGGGAAAATTCTGCGGCGGCTGTTGCGGGATCAGGAGGCGTAATACGGGCATCGGGCTGGTGTTGGGTTCACCAGCCCGATGCGGGTGTTTCAATAGGGATCAGGCGGCTTTATCAGCCAGCAGTACACTCACCGCCCGCTCCAGCCAGTCCAGCAGATAATCCGCGACTTTGCGCCAGCTTATTTCCAGCATCATCGCGTGGGCCATATCCGGGAAAATCTGCAACTCGGCCTTGTACCAGCGGGCGGTTTCTTCAACGATGGCTGGCGACACAAACACATCGTTGCGCGCTCCCAGCGCCAGAATCGGCATCTGCAACGATTCCGGTTTTAGCCGCAGCGGATTCAATCCCATCATGTCCAGCGACACCACTTGCGACTCGGCCTGGACGTAACTGAAGTATTCGCGCAGCTTGCTATCCGGCATATCTCTGGAGAACAGCAGCCGCCGCATCATGTCCGGGGTGCCATAGCTGGGTCCCAACAGCGAAAACAGCGACATTTGCTGGAACAGGAACGGATGGCGCATCGCCATGTGCAGCGTGGTTGGCAACAGTCCTTGCGGCGGCACCGACGCCATTAACACCAATCCGGCGGCATTGGGATGAGTCTCCAGATATTTCTGAACCACCATTCCGCCCATTGAATGACCGATCAGCACCGGCGGACTGGGCATGGTCGCCGCGACTTTTGCCAGATCCGCCACATAGTCGGCCAGGCGCCAGGTGTGCAGCCGCTCGTGACCCTCGCTCAGGCCGTGGCCGCGCAGACTGAAAGCGTGTGCTTCATAGCCGTGCCGGGCGAAATGGGGCAGAAAATTGTTATCCCAAATCCTGGCATCCGAGAACGAGCCGTGAACGAATAATAGCGGGGCTGGCTTGGGCGTCGCATCGGGGTAACGGCTAATCAAATCCAGTTTCATGACAAAAAAATCCTGTGGGTTTGGAAAAGGATTGCAGAGGTTCGGATTACAGAGGCCGGTTAGCGCAAGGCGATAGTTTCGACCCAGATCAGCTCGCAAGCGCCATTGCCCGTATCTTCTCGGGTCAGCGAACTGCGCCATTGCCAGCCGTCCTCGCGGCGGGCTTCAACCAGATAGCCGCCCAAGCGCACGATATGACCGGGTCGCACCGCGTCCAGTTGCCGGGCTACGATTGGGGAAGCGGGAATCAGGTGCATATTGGCGCTATGGATTTCAATGGCGCGGCGCGGGATGGGAAAAACGTCGGCATGCCAGTAATAGAAACGATTGCGTTGCTGAATGTTAATCTGGTTCAGCACCGTATTGTCGGACATAGGCCCCCAACCGAGCGCCAGATCCACCGGCGACAGTTCGGCCCCGACGTCAAAGCGGTAATTCTCCCTGGCTAATACTCGCGCTTCGATCACGAATTCCGCCAGGGCTTGGAGGGTATAACGCTCCTTGCGGAATACCGGTGCTGTCCCCTTGATGGGCTTCTGTAACGGATCGGTGGCGGTCAGGATGCCGGGTGGCTGCGCAACCGGGCGGTCGCGCCAGGCCAGAACAGCGCCCATCGCACAAATCAGCAGAATTGAAAACAGGCGATACATCTTCTGCACATCAGGCCAGAAAGGGATTGAAGGCAAGGATTAAAACATTCGACGCGCATGTTATGACCACACTGGATAATGCTGATGCAGGTAACGTTGTTCATCCAGCAGCACTGCAAAGGGAATCTCACGTTTGTGCAAATGCAGCACGACTTCTTCTTTATGCACCCGCAATACCATCGCTTCAATATTGACCTGGGCGCCGCGCCGGAAACGGAGAATGCCATTCATGGCGGTGTAAGGTGTTGGTAATGGGCTGCCGGAACCGAGATAGCGCACCCCGTGCGCTGAAACGTCAATAACGGGGAAGCTTTTAGCTTCATGCAGGAAAGTAGGCCGCTCTGCTTTGGGATAGCGAATGCGGTGATCCTGACGGCGTTCGGATTCCGCAGGGATTTCACCCTTGTCCAGACGCAATACCACTTCGTTGTTATTCACCCGCAACACAATTGCTTCAATTTTGACCTCGGCGCCATGTCGAAATCGGAGAACGCCGCTGATGCGGGTATGGGGCGTGGGTAGCGTTTCCCCGGCGCGGCATAGCGCAAGCTTTGCGCTGAGTAATCAATCACTGCATAACTTTTCCCTTCGTGCAGGAAAGTAGGCTGCTCCGCTTTCGTGTGGCGAATGCGGTGATCCTGGCGGCGTTCATGCTCTGGTGGCGATGACATCGATTAATAACCGGTTTCAATAAGCGCGAGTGGAGCAGTGCTGACGGGCTGATTTTCCCGCATCGGATAGTGTTTCAGCAGATAGCGTTCTTCACTCCACAGGAAAGTCAAAGGAATCTCGCTATCGGGCATGTAGATGGACATTCGGTCACCGTGAATGCGGGTGATCCGGCCGCGCACGGTTATGTCCTTGTGCCGCCGAAATTGCAAGAAGCCGCGAACCCTATCGCCCGGCAGCAATGAGGCGCGTGGAACAACGATGCAGCAAAATCCCTGTGCTGAACAGTCGGCTACCTCGTAATCGCTGACCCCCATGATAAAGCGTGGACGCTCCGGAAAAGGAAAATGCAGGCGATAAAACTCGCGTTTTTCCGGATCGAAGCTGATTGCAGCAGGTAGCTCAACCGTAGTGGTGGGTGCGGGCATAGCCAAGACCTGTGGAACCATTTAACCAGTAGTTTTAGGAGTCTACTATCAAGCGGGCAGCAGAAACTACCCTGATTTCGCAACACAGGCGTCCTTCGCCAAGCAGAATTTCCACCGTGTCGCCGATGCGCGCCTGATCAGCGCGGCGCAAAATAGCGCCATCAGGCGGCTGGCGCACAATGGCGTAGCCGCGTTGCAGCGTGGCCAGCGGACTTAAGGCGCGTAATTGGCTGTTCAAGTTCTGCAACTGCTGCGCTGCCGTGTTCAGATGCTGCCGGATCGCGGTGTGCAACTGCTGTTCGAGCAAATCAACCCGCTGGCTATGCGCTTGCAGACGGAGACGCGGTTGCAGCCGATCCAGCCACCGCGCCAGCTCCTCGAATTTCTGCCGCTGTCCAGCCAATCGTCGCCGCACGGCATTTTCCAGGCGCTCGGCCAATCGCCGCAGTTGATGCAGCCCTTCCAGCCGGTCCGGGCTGGCTAATTCCGCTGCCGCAGTGGGCGTGGCGGCGCGGAGGTCAGCGGCAAAATCGGCAATAGTCACATCGCTTTCGTGACCAATGCCGGTGACCAGTGGAATCGGGCAGGCGAAAATGGCCCGCGCCACGCTTTCCTGATTAAACGCTGATAAATCTTCCAGCGATCCGCCGCCGCGCACCAGCAGCAAAACCTGACAGTCCTGGCGCTCCGCCGCCTGGCGGATCGCATTGGCGATGCGCTCAGCGGCATCCTCGCCCTGCACTGGAACCGGGTAGATCATCACCGGCAAGTGCGGGCAACGGCGGTTCAACACACTCAGCACATCGTGGATCGCCGCGCCGCTGGCGGAAGTAATCACCCCAATCCGGCGCGGGAACGGCGGCAACGGGCGCTTGTGTTCTGATGCGAAGATGCCTTCCCGCTCCAGTCGCAGCCGCAGTTCATCGTAGGCTCGCCGCAATGCCCCTGCTCCGGCTTCCTCCACATAATCCACGATGAGCTGAAAGTCGCCACGCGCTTCGTAAAGGCTGATCCGTCCGCGCAGCAACACCTGCTGACTGTTGCGCGGGCAGTCGCGGAATAGGAGGGCGCGGTTCTGAAAGAGGGCGCACCGCACCTGGGCGTTAGCGTCTTTGAGGGTGAAATAGAGGTGACCTGATGCGGGACGGGAAAGATTGGAAACCTCGCCCTGCACCCAAAGCATGGGAAATTCCTGTTCCAGCAGAATGCGCGCCTCCTGATTCAGGCGGGAGACGGTATAAGGCGCTCGGTCGAGAGGTGTGATCATGGTTGGAGAGCTTTGTAGTTTTACCGCATGTATTTTGAAACAGGATTCATCTATAGCAATCCCGTTCGGGTTAGTGACAGGTTATCGATCCATGTGGTGCAACTGCTGACTGAATGAGAATGCGCCGCGTCAACTTACCTAGTGACTAATCAACAGCCTATTTTCGACAGGCTTTTACCCAAAGCTCAGGAAAATAAGTGGCTACTTTTTCCAGAATCCCATATTCGGCGTTTTTCCTGAGTGGTTCAAGCTGGAATCGTTCGGATGCCCAAAGCGCATCTTTGGCAAGCGGGTAGTATTTAAGTTGCCCTCCTGATTCACCATACCACTCCAATAAAGTACCGTTATCATCATCACCGTTGAGTCGTCTGGCAATACTTTCAGATGTATTACTAAGTGTAGGAAAATACCAGTTAATTTTTCAGAATTGGGTATAGTCAGGCTAAATTGATGGAGTTGATACCATCCCTGTTTGTTCCAGGATAACACCAGATAATAACTGGTAGATAAATCAACAATTCCTCCCTGCTCAATATTCGCTGTAACATATGATTTTTCAATTAAGTGAATCAAAGCCCTGCCAACTTCCATAGAGCGTGCCTTGTAGTTGGTTTGATCGATGCCTTGCAGATTAAGATAATCCCAAAACTTTCCCGCCGAGTTTGAAATTTCTATAGTCACCCGACCATCCCGATCAATACGATTAAGCTCTCGTCGCATCTTACATGAAATACCATGTATTTTTTTATTGTCTGGCGTTGATAATAGTACATCAAAAATATATTTGTTCTCTTGCGCTTCCCCTCCAAGCGCTAATGCGACAGAACGCTCAAAGTCTCGCCAGCCGGGTAAGGTTAATCCTTCTTTATGGGCTAACATGCCAGTGCCATCTTGATAGGTGCTAAGAATAAGACGGATTTTCTCTACTTCACTAGCAGTCAATAGACTGATTTGATGTGTATTAACAGGCATGATTTTTCCCTTTATCAGTTTGGTCTATGCTGATCTCAATCAGGTCGCAGAAGTTTACGATGAAATCCAGTGAAGGTATTTTTTTACCTGTTTCGATCTCGCTGATATATCCATGTGCTATATAACCCAGTTTGTTGCTTAATGTTTTTAGAGTGAGTCCGTGTTGCCTCCTCAAAAAGCGAATTTTTTCTCCTAATTTGTCGAAATTTTTGTTGTTCGCCATGATGCTACATCTTGACAATGGTGTTGGAAAAATCCAAAATGTCTCTAATAAAGACATTTTGCCTTGTTAGAGATTCGAAATGACTAAGCCAGATACCCTCAAAATGCTCAATAGCCCGTTCAAGTGGGTGGGCGGAAAATCCCGCTTGCGCAAGCCGATTATTGACTTGCTACCAGAGCATACCTGCTATGTGGAGCCATTTGCCGGAGCGGCTTGGGTATTGTTTGGCAAGCCGCCGAGTCAAGTTGAAGTTTTGAATGATATTGATCAGGAGCTAATCACCTTTTTTCGGGTTCTTAAATCCCGTCCAGAAGAACTCCTGGCTGCTTTTGAATGGGAACTGGTTGCTCGTGCTGAATTTGAACGATTGGCAGCATTAACTTCTTCGGAGCTTTCTGATATTGAACGTGCGCATCGGTTCTATTATCTGATTATGGCAGGCTGGGGTGGCGAACTGAATTATCCGCGCTTCGCCACCAGCATTACCGATGGTGGACATGGCAATCGTTTGATCGGGGCATTAAAAACTTTGCGTGAGCGTATGCTGCCAGTTTATGAAAGATTGCGCACCGTAATTATAGAAAATCTGGATTGGCGTGAGTGTATCCAGCGATATGATCGCACCACTACCATGATGTACCTTGATCCACCTTATCCTGAGAATGGCTGTAATTATGCCCATAACATGCGTTCCTGGGAAGAGCATGAGGAGTTAGCTCAACGATTAAGCGCGGCAAAATGTAAATGGATGCTGTCTTCCTATGATATTCCAAAAATACGCGATTTATTTCATGATTTCTTTGTTGTATCGGTGCAATCTGCATCGGGGATGCGGAGCAAAAAAAATGTCATTCGCGGGTACTAAACCGGGAAGTGTTAATAACCAACTATGCACCTTCCACACATATCGGTTATGGGCGGATAGAGCGCACTGAAAACCAGATAGCTTTAGGGCTGGCTGATACTACCATTAGAGAAAACTATTTAGTTTATTATCGTTGATTCATACCGTCAGCCATCAGAACCG
>JAAUTD010000174.1 GCA_012031845.1 Synechococcaceae cyanobacterium SM1_2_3 | reverse complement strand
GCATCACGGCAACGCCCGCCCACAACTCGGCGGCATTAATGGCCGTGAGGTACAGCGACTCGGCGGCCTGGGCGTCGAGCCAGGCCGTCACCGCGTCACTGCACCGAGGCCGCAACGACTCCGATATGACATTGGTGTCGAGGATGATCATTCAAAGGCCGCTGGTTCGATGGGCGTTGCATCGCGGCGTATCTCCAACTCGACGCCGCCGATCTGCTCGGCGTAGCGCCGTAGCTCCGCGCCGATGCACAGTCGCCCTTCTGGGCGGACGCTCCGCGCCAGAATGTCGCGAATCTCGGCCTCCGTGCTGCGGCCATGTTGGGCGGCTTGAAGCCGGATGGCCCGATGGATCTCATCCGGCAGGTTACGAACGGTCAGCGTTGCCATATTGACATCTCTCTTAATAAAGTGATGTCAATGCTGTCACTGATTTATTTTGATGTCAATCGGCGACCCACCGGCGATTTCCGTCTCGACCGGCGCAGATTGCGCCGCATCCACCTCAAACAAACTCAGGGTGCTGCGCAGCCATGCTTCATCGGTGTCGCGGGTAATCAGCACCAGGCGGGTGCGCTGATCGGCGCTCGGCCAGGCGTCGAGCAGCAGCGGCGGATGGAAAATGTGTTGCACGCCGTGGATCACCAGCGGCCCGGCCAAGTCGGCAATGTGAACGATGCCTTTCACCCGCAGCAAATCCGGCCCCTTGATTTGCATAAGGATGTCCAGCCACAGATCGAACAGCAGCCGATTGAGCGGTTGATTCAGCGTCAGACAAACGGCGCGAATCCGCTCATCGTGGCGATTCACGTCGTGTTTGGGGTGATGGTCATGCCCGTGGTGATCGTGATGATCGCCATGAGCGTGATCATGATGATCCGGTTCGGGCGCATCGAAGGCTTCTGCGCCTAGCCAGCGCTGCACATCCACCGTTTTGGTGTCGGGATCATAGAGTCCAGCATCGAGAATCGCGGGATCCATCACCCCGTGCTGGACGTAAATCAGCGGCGCGGTTGGGTTGAGCGTGCGCAACCGCTGCTCCAATCGAGCTAAAGCATCCGCCGCCGCCAGGTCGGTTTTGGTTAGCAGCAGCCGGTCGGCGACCGCCACCTGTTTGACCGACTCGAACTGCCGATCCAGGGTGTCCATGCCGTTGACCGCATCAACCACCGTGATCACGCCTTCCAACTGATAATGCGCGATGATTGCGGGAGCCGACATCAGGGTGTGCAGAATCGGCGCTGGATCAGCCAGCCCAGTGGTTTCAATAACGACCCGGTTGAACCATGATTTACCATCGCGGGCGAAGCGCCACCGCGCATCGCGCAAGGTGTCCACCAAATCGCCGCGAATGGTGCAGCACAGGCAGCCGCTGGACATCTCAACGACCACATCATCCTGACCTTGGGCCACCAGCAGATGATCCAGGCCGATTTCACCGAACTCGTTGATCAGCACCAGCGTTTGCTGAAGTTCCGGCTGTTGCACCAGATGATTCAGCACCGTGGTTTTGCCACTGCCGAGAAAGCCGGTCAGCACCGTGACGGGAATGCGCGGTTGGGGGATGTTGTTTAGCATCAGTCTTATTTCCGGTGAGCAAGATGGGCATACGGGGGAAGCATTTGCAGCCGCCGATCCTCGACCGGGCCGCCGACCGTGAAGTGATACAGCGATTGCAGGCTGAGATCGGCAATCCCCAGCACCTGGTGCATGGCGTCATCGAAAAAGCAGCCAATGCCGGTGCCGCGCACACCCGCCGCTTCCGCTTCGAGATACAGAATTTGCCCCAACAACCCGGTTCCCAGAACAGTTGCCGGTAGCGCCAGGGCCGCTGTCTCAGGATCGGTTCAAACTCGGCGATGAAGCCCACTGCAAACGCCGAGTCGCGGGCGATCTCCTGATGACAGGCGATGAATTGGGCGGTATCGCGGCAATCGGCGGGCGCTAACTGATAGAGGGGAATATGTTCAGGGCAACCGGGAACGCGCTGCCAGGCCCAGTCCGGGCGCAGTTTTTGTTGCAGAATCAACAGCAGTTCAGGATCGCGGGCCAGCACATACAGTCCGGGCGTGACCTTCTTGACCCGATGGACGAAGAACACCGGGGCTACTCGCGGTCGCCACGGCAGCGCGTCCATCGGCGGCGCGTTGGCGCGGGGCAACAGCGCATCCAGCATGGCGAACCAGGCAGCGGCGGTCAGCGAAGTCGCGCCGTCGAAACTCACCGCGCTGCGGCGCTGGCGATAGATCGTCGCGGCCAAGGCTGAATGATCGATGACGGCCAACGGTGGCAATGGCGGCGGGACAAAGCACGGTTCCGGCGGAACGGTCGGCTGATCCGCCGCTTCCGCCACCGCATCAATCCCCGCCCAATGCACCGGTTCTGAACTCAGCCGATTGGCGCGGCCTTGAAACTGCGTCGGTATGGGTAGCGGCAGCGAATCGGGCGGCCAATCCGCGCCGACCCACAGCAGCGCATCCGGCGCTTCCGCTTCGGCCTCGGCAACATCGGCCTCGCGATCCAGCCCCAGCAACGCGGCAATCGCGGCATCGCTGACCGAATCCAGCAGCCGAACCCGCCAGCCCAGCGCCGCAGCGGCATAGCTGACTGCGGCAATGGCGTGACCGACATCGTGCTGGCAGTAGCGATAGGCCCGCAGCCCGTACTTCCACGCTTCCCGCCAATGAATGCTGGTCAATCCCAGCAGCAGGCCGGAATCCGGCAACGCGGCGTCATCGAAACTGGCTCGTTGCTCCAGCGCATGATCGCGGCTGACGTAGTGATAAACGCCAGCGGCCAAATCCGGGAGATCGGAACATGCCACATAGCCTTCAGTGGGATGCAGATTGCCGCTGGACGGATTGCAGCGCAGCGCCCAGCGGTTCGGCCCTTGCGCTTTCCACGCCGACAGGCCCAGCGACAATTCCAACAGGATGCCAACGGTCTCGCGGCTGAACGGTTGCGGTTCGCCGCGTAATCCGCTCCGAACCGCGCTGAATGGAATGTGTAGCCCATCGGCGGCGAGCTTCAGGTCAACCCGTGGCGCGCCGGCATAAGTGCGGAATGGCTCTGGCTGATTGGCCCAGTCCAGCCCGTGCGGCCCCGGCGCATAACGATCCGGGCGGTGTTTGCTGGTCTGGTGGTAGCGAAGCACCGCAGCCAGCCGGTTTTCCAGCGTCGTTTCAGCGTTCATGCCTCTCCTTAAATCAGGTCAACTGTTTGCCATCGCGGGCGCATTGTAAGGGAACAGGCTGATAGAACTGTCGCCGGGCTGACTGGCGGGAGCCAGCGCATTTATTTAGCGGATCAAGGCAACTATCTACTTGGCGGAAGGCTCGTTATTTCGCCTTGGCCTGAATCGTCGCACGGGTGGGTGTTTTCGTACTGTCATACAGCATGATCAAAATTAGCGGCGTGAGGTAATCCCATGGCGACAGTCAAGACGGTGGGTCGAAGCGGACAAATCGCCTTAGGCAAGGCGTATGCGAGGCGGCAGGTCATCAGCGCCGGGGCCGAGTTGATCGACATCAAGGCGCTGCTCGACCACGAGAGCATCTCTACGACGCAGATTTATACCCACATAACATATAACCATCCTATTCCAGTTGTTGACGGACTGCCGGTTGAAACCCAATACTCCCACCGCTGACGCGGTTCCCCCTTGGTCAAAGGAGGCAAAAAAGGGGTTTTGCGGGTAGACGCAACCACAATGCATTTAGGACTGTTATAGACCAGTACCGGATGGCGGCGGTGGTGAACAAACTTCGTGGTCTCTGGAGCAGGCTCAGGCATGGAGGACGGCGGATGGACGCTAAAGGCCATTTGAGCGAACTGCGGCAACTGGACAACGTGATGGACAATTGGGTCGCTTGGGACGACGCTTTCGCCGACAACCGTAATCCGACCTTCATCCAGTCTAATCAGGGCGACTGGCGTGTGCTATTTCTCGACCTGTGCCGGTTCAAGGAAGTCAGCGCTTTTGCTATACCCTTCAATTCGTCATACCCGCGAAAGCGGGTATCCACTCTTTATCAGCGGCTTACTGGATTCCCACCGGCGCACGGGAATGACGGAAAGCGAAAGTCCTGGAAGCCAACAATACTCCAAGGCCAGGATGCGGGCGGAAGAGCGAGGCGCTGACTGTGGACACGACAGTTGATCACCACGATTCATGAGGTATCCGCTGATGTACCAGAGTTTCTCGATCCTGCTGATTGCCCTAGTGCTAGCGATGGGCGTGAGTGGTTGCAGCGATTCCAATGACCAGGCCCCACCGATAGCTACGCAACAGGCTTCTCCTCCCCCGGTCGCGACGCCCTCCAGGCCGGCTTCCAAACCCATCATTGCTCTGGTCATGAAAACCCTGACCAATCCGTTCTTCGTTGACATGGAAAAGGGCGCACGGCGGGCCGAGCGGGAGCTGGACGTGCAGTTGCGGGTTAAAACCACCGCTACAAGGAAACCTCAATCGAGCAGCAAATCCAGATTGTGGAAGAATTGACCGCAGCCAAGGTGAATGCCATCGTCATCGCGCCCGGCGATTCCCTCGATCTGATCCCCGTTCTGAAAAAAGCCCAGGATGCCAACATCCAGGTCATCAACATCGACAATCGTCTGGACCCCGTTTATTCCGCCCGCCTGGGTCTCGGCCCGGTCCCGTTCATCAGCGTTGATAACGAGCAAGGGGCCTACAAAGCCGCTAAAGCGATCAGCGAACGCATTGATCTTCCAACCCAGGCGGCCATTATCGAGGGCATTCGCGGCGCGGCCAACGCCGAGGCGCGCAAGCAGGGAGCATTGCGCGCATTTGCCGAGAACCCGGCGATTCGCGTGGTTGCGAGCGAAACCGCCCACTGGAAAATCGATGAGGGTTACCAGGTCACAGAAAAACTGTTTAATGCTCATCCCGAAATCGGCGCCCTCTTCTGCGCAAATGACATGATGGCGCTGGGCGCGTTGAAGTATCTGGAAGTATCCGGCAACAGCCAGGTTCTGGTCGCCGGCTTCGATGCCCTGGAACAGGCCAGGACGGCCATTCGTGACGGAAAACTGGTGGCCAGCATCGACCAGCAGGCGGCGCAACAAGGTTATCTGGGCGTCCAGTATGCGGTGCGGGCGCTGGCCGGGGAAACCTTGCCCGCCGAGACGTTGATCGATACCGGTTTGGTCACGGCTGAGACGCTGAAATAAGGCTATCGCTCAGATGCCGCTGTTTCATCTCCATCGTAACATCGCGCTCAAATTCATCGCATACCTGATGTTTCTGAGCGTCATTCCGCTGCTGGTTCTTGGTATCACCTCCTATCACATCTCCCGCTCTATTCTGCAAGCCGAGGCCCAGGGCTACACCTTGCAACTGTTGCGCAACCAGCGGGATTATCTGGACCTGCAGCTCGATCAGGTCGAAGCCCTGCTCGCCAATATCGCCGGAGTGGAAACCATCCTGCAGGCGCTGGGCGATCCGCGCCGCCGGACCGATGTTTATACCCGCCTCGCGACGCAGGCGCGCATCGGCTACATCCTCAACAACTATTCGAATCTCAAGGGACTGATTTCCATTGATATATTTACGCTGGACGGCGATCACTACCATGTGGGCGACACGCTGGATGTGGGCCAAGTCGATACCACGGCGATGCAGCGGCTGATGCAATCGGCGCTCGACAGTGATCGGCTGGTGTTGTGGGCTGGCGTGGAGCGCAACGTCAACACCCATTCGACTCACGAACAGGTGATTACTGCTACCAAGGTTCTGCGGCGCATGAATCGCGAAACGCTGACCCAGGAACCGGTGGCGCTGTTGCTGGCCAATTACAGCGTCAATGAGCTTTATGACCGGTTCCACCGCATCGACCTGGGCGAAAACGCCTACATCCAGGTGGTCGATCAGCGGGGTCGGCTCATCTATCATCCCGATCCAGCCCGGATCGGCAGCCGCATCGATGAGCCACCCTGGCATGTCAGCGCCGAGCCCGAAGTGTGCTTGACCGCGACTATCGCTGGCCAGCCGTACGCCATCAGCCGTGTCGCCGTACCCCGCAATGGTTGGTATCTGGAAAGCATCATCCCCACCGCACCCTTTCCGCCAAGGCTGTCCAGATTCAGTACAACACCGCCCTGATTCTGGTGGCGTGCTTCGGCATGGTCGCGCTGGTGGCCCTGCTGTATTCACGTCGGGTCGTGCAACCGATCCGGGTGATCATCGAAAGCTTCAAGCAACTGCAAAGCAACCGCCTGGACCGGCGGCCCGGCTAGTGGTGCGCAGCCGCGACGAAATCGGTGAACTGACTCACTGGTTCAACGCTTTCATGGACAATCTGGCAGTGCTCGAAGCGCGCGAAGCGCAGTTACGCACCCTGATCGACGCCATGCCCGATGTCGTGTGTTTTAAGGATGGTGACGGGCGCTGGCTGGAAGCCAACGCCTTCGTTATCCGGTTTGTTTGGCCTGGAAGGCGTTGCTTATCAGGCAAGACGGATGCGGGAACTGGCCGAGTACAGCCCTTCGCACCGTGCGGCGTTCCAGCGTTGCGAAGAAACCGACGAGCTCGCCTGGCAGCGGGGCGAACCCAGCCGGGGCGACGAACACATCCTCCAACCAGATGGGATCGAGAAAATTTTCGATGTCATCAAAATTCCCCGGTTCGACGACCAGGGTCGCCGTCACAGCCTGGTGGTGGTGGGCCGCGATGTCACCGACCGCCAGCGCGCCGAGGCGGAACTGCGTCAGCGTGACCGCCTGCTGCAGGCCACGGCCGATACCCTGACGCAGTTATTGTCGGGACATGATCTGGAGGAAACCGTCGGCGCGGCGCTGGCGACGCTGGGCCGGGCGGTGGCGGCCGATCGGGCCTACATCTTTGAAAATCATCCCGACCCGGATGTCGGCGCACCGCTCATGAGCCAGCGGTACGAATGGTGCGCCATGGGGTGACTTCGCAGATCAACAATCCCGACCTGCAAAGCGTGTCCTATGCCGCCCACTGTCCCCGCTGGTATTCCACCTTGGCCGCCGGCGTATCTATTACGGGCCTGGTGCAGGAATTTCCCGAGAACGAACGCGCCGACTTGGCGTCGCAGGGTATCCGTTCGCTTCTGGTGTTGCCGATCCAGATCGAGGATCAGTTCTGGGGGGCCACCGACTTTGAGGAGACTCGATCTCGTCGCTTACCTGGCCACCGGCAGGCCTTCTGGGGGTTCATCGGCTTCGACGACTGCCATACCGACCGGGTCTGGAGCCTGGTCGAGCAGAACATCCTGCGCACTACTGCGGTCGCCATCGGCCACGCCTATATCCGGCGGCGGGCGGAAGCGGCGCGCCGCGCCAGCGAACGGCGTTTCCGCGAGATGATCGAGCACGCCCCGGACGGCATCGTGCTGCTTGATGAAACCATCCGCTACGCCAGCCCTGCCGTCGAACGCATCCTGGGCTACACCTCCGAGGAAGCCCTGGCCCTCGATCCCGACCGGTTGACACACCCCGAAGACTTGCCGCCCCTGCTCTCCCTGTTGAACGACCTCCTGGGACAGCCTGGCTGCGTGGTGACAACCCAGTATCGCGTTCGCCACAAGGACGGTTCCTGGCGCTGGCTGGAAAGCACCATCAGTAATCTGCTCGCCGAACCGAGCGTAGGCGCACTGGTCTTCAATTTTCGCGACATCACCGAACGCCGCCGGGCGGAAGCCCGCCAGCGACTGGCGGCGGCGGTCTTCGAGGCGGCGCGAGAGGCCATTTTCGTGGCCGACGCCGACGGGAAAATTCTGGCCGTCAATCCAGCCTTCACCACGCTTACCGGCTATGCCGAAGCCCAGGTGCGGGGGCAAAGTCCGCGCCTGCTGTGGGCTGATCGCCAACCGGAGGCGTATTTTGAAGCCCTGGAGCGGACTGCCGCGCGCGAGGGCGTGTAGCAGGGCGAGTTCGGACC
>JAAUTD010000173.1 GCA_012031845.1 Synechococcaceae cyanobacterium SM1_2_3 | reverse complement strand
CCCATAAATCTTCCAAGTAGACCTTATCACGCAGGGTGTCCATCGCCGCCCAAAATCCATGATGCTTGAACATGGACAACTGGCCTTCAGCAGCAATGCGCTCCAGCGGTTCGCGCTCCAAAACCGTGTGATCGCCCTCAATGTGATCAATAGCGCCGGGTTCAACTACAAAGAATCCACCACTCGCCCATGCGCCATCACCTTTTGGTTTTTCGCGGAACGCCATCACCCGCTCCTGCTCCACGTCCAATGCGCCATAGCGCCCGCTAGGCTGCACACCGGTCACAGTCACCAAAGTTTGTGCCCGCTTGTGAAAAGCAATGAGTGCGCCAATATCTACATCAGACACCCCATCACCATAGGTTAGGCAAAAGGTTTCAGCTCCGAGATATTCACGCACCCGGCGCAAGCGCCCGCCGGTCATTGTTTCCAGCCCCGTGTCGACCAGGGTGATCAGCCAAGGCTCGGCGTGACGATGATGAACTTCCATCGTATTACGCGCCATGTCGATACTAATATCGGACATGTGCAAAAATAATTAGCAAAGTACTCCTTAATCATATAACCACGATAACCGCAGCAAATCACAAACTCATTAATGCCATAGGTGGAGTAAATCTTGAGGATATGCCACAGCACTGGTCGCCCGCCAATCTCGATCATCGGCTTCGGGCGGAGATGACTTTCCTCGCTGATCCGGGTGCCGAGGCCTCCGGCTAAAATAACGGCTTTCATGGTTTTATCCTTACGCAGTGTTTGCCGAAAGAGCCGGTGCCGCCGGTGATCAGGATGGATTTTTGGTTGAACATAGCGGTTATTCCCTGGTTCTTCGCCGATCTCATTGGGTCTGGTTGATTCATTGCCTTGAATGAACCTGGCGGCTTATGGCTTTGGAACTTGAGCCGTCGAAAATTTGGCGATTCCCACCTCATATTTTCGCCGCAATGACTTGTACGCAAAAAACCTGCCAGTTACTTATCCTAAAGTTGTCGCCTGCGCTAAATCCTGATCGGCGTAATAATCATCTGGATTTCGCGCAGATGCAGGCGACGCTGCATGGCGATGGCGGTGTGATTGTGCAACCAGGCGATTAGCCAGTTTTCATTGTCGAAAATCAGCTTGCTGCCCAGGCAGACGCTATTCGGGTAGTCCGCAGTCACCTGCACGATTAATTCTTCAAGTTTTGCTTCCACGTCAGTGCCATAGGCGGCATACGATGTGGCGGCCAGATTTTGGCTGTGGCAGTAGTGAACGTAGTAGCGCAGCGAGTTTTCAATCTGGTATTGCAGCGAACGCAGTGCGCCTTTCCCGCCAAGACTTTCTGCATCGACTTCGCCGACGCTGACGAAAATGAAGTTTCTGAAGTGGCCGGTGAACACCTCGTTTAGCCATTTCAGCGCGTACATGCCCAAGCCGCGATTCTTGCCGACCAGAAAAATAGCGGTGGGCTGTTCCGGGTCTAGCGGTGGTTCGGGCAAGTCTTCGCCCCAACTGGGGCGCGGCGCATAGAGTGCGTCAATAGTGCGCAACTGGTGGCGAACCTGTTCGTAGTGGTTTTTGATAAATGCGCACAGTCCAATAATCAGGCCCGTGATCAAAATCGTCAGCCAGCCGCCATCGGCAAACTTTTCTACGATGGTGATGATCAGGATGCCGCTGGTAACGGTGAAGCCGAGTGTGGCCATGAGCAGACGGGATTTCCAGTGAATTTCGTCGTAGCGACTGACCCACCAGTGTTTGCACAGTCCGAGTAGGGATAGCGAAAAAGTGATGAATACGTTGATGCTGTACAGGACTACTAATACTGACACATCGCCATGAGTCCAGAGCAGAATCCCTGTTGCGCCCAGTCCCATCAGGAAGATGCCATTCTGAGTGACCAGACGTCCGGATAAGTTGCGGAATTGGCGCGGCACCCAGGAATCCACCGCCATATTGGCCAGCACGGTGGGACCGCCCAGAAAGCCGGTGTTGGCGGCGATGAACAGCAGTCCCGCTTCAAGCAGCAGCACTATGGCCAGCAGGCTGTGGCTGATCATTGAGTCTAGTTGCCAACTGTTGATGATCGCGCCAAAGGTGACTGCGTTCAGGGTTTGATGAGGGGTGGGCTGCACATTCCATAGCAAGTAAAGCAGGATGAAGCCGCCGGCGGTAAAGCTCAGTGATCCGGCCATGTACAGCATGGTGTAAGTACCGGTGCGGACTCGCGGTTCGCTCAGCATGTTGACGTGATTGGATACCGCTTCCAGCCCGGTGTAGGTGCCGCCGCCCAGTGAGTAGGCGCGCAGGAATAGCGAAATTGCGAAGATCCAGCCCATTTGTTCAGAGAGTTGCTCGGTTTCTTTGATGGTTTCTGGAATGAGGTGAGGCAGACCGTCGGCGTGGGCGATGATGCCGTACAGGATGAGCAACGTGTGGGTGATAAAAAAACCAAGGAATATGGGTAGCAGGACTTGGATTGACTCTTTCATCCCGCGCAGGTTAAGAATGATCAACCCTATTCCCAGCATCATTTCGATGGAGAGTTTATAAGGTTGGGCGTTGGGAGGCAGCAGGCTGAACAGTGCGTCGGCGCCAGCGGCGATGGAGATTGCGATAGTTAGGACATAATCCACCAGTAGTGCTGATCCTGAGATAAGTCCGGCTTTGGAACCCAGCAATTGGGTGGCGACCTTGTAACCGCCGCCGCCAGTGGGAAAGAGTTCGATGACTTGGTTATAGGCGATGGCGATGATGAATACTGTTAGAAAAGTGGCGGCAGCGAGGTATAAACCGAGATGGGTATACTGGCCTAACGCTAGAAATGCTTCTTCTGGACCGTAACAGGCTGAAGACAGGCCATCGGCTCCAAGGCTGATCCAGGCTAGAAAGGCAACCATAGCTAGATGTGGTTTGTTGCTGGGGTTGAGCGGGTCGTGTGGTTTGCCGATGAGGGTTTCCTTCAGTTTGTTGGTGACGGACATTTTTTTCTCCGAAGCCGTAGATTTGGAATAGGCATCGTGTGCGTTTTAGCATGGCTTTTGGGCTTGTGTCATGTTTGGTTTTTTAGATAGAATTGATTTTAATTTAGATGATGTTATAAAATCAGGCTATTAAAAAGGACCGACGAGAAAAAACCCTGCATCCAAGGATTTTTCCTGAATACAGGGCGACTACCTATTTAGCCAGTTGTGCAGCGATTACGACCTTCTCGCTTGGCCTGATACAAGGCGCGGTCGGCGCGGTCGAAAACGCTTTGCGGAGAATCCCCTGGCTGGAAATCGGTCAATCCGCAGGAAATAGTCACTGGTATATTCATTTCAGCATTATCAAATTCCGCAATACCCACCCGAATTTGATTCGCCAGTTGCAATGCCGCTTCTATATCAGCGCCCGGTAATAGCATAACGAATTCTTCACCTCCGAATCGCGCCACAAAATCAGTACTCCGAATTCGTCCAGCCAGTTGGCTGGCGATATTACGCAATACCAAATCCCCTGTGGCATGGCCGTATTGATCGTTAATCTGCTTGAAGTGATCAATATCCCAGATCAGAAAAGTCAGTGGGTTGCCGAAACGAATCCAGCGTTGAAACTCCTGTTGCAACCATTCCTCATAGGCCAAACGATTCGGTATGCCGGTCAGCGTATCCTGCAACAATCGGACATTAGTCTCCTGCAACAACCGGATCAGCCGGATATTTTCCTGGTTTAATTCAACAAGCTGCTTTCTCAACTCATTGATTGCCTGCTGGCTGTGGTCATCGGTTTTTGCAACTCCTGGGTTATGGGAGCCTGCAATTCCGACACTCCATGATGCAATTTCCGCCACCGGCGCAATCCAAGCTGGTAAGCAATTAAGGAACTAAAAGCAATCAGAATTGCAGCCGGAATAGCGAAAGATTCCAAACCCTGAGTCAGCTTTAATGATTCCATTGCAACGCCGCCGACCATCATGGCCGAAGCGCCGCGCCAGACGATGGTTAAGGTAAATACATGAATTGATATTTCCAGCAAGCGAATCATGTTGGGCGTTTTCATTTTTATCACCTTTACCACTATTCCTCACTGCCGTTCTGGATCGATGATCAGGCATAAATCCCTTGAAAATCGCTGACCGCCATTAAGCAAGTTACTCAGTAAAACTGGTGGATTTTATTGCTATCCACACTGACCCAGTTTATGTCTGGAATGGCGATGCTGAGTAAAATGCAAATTTGATACCAATTAATTATTGGCTGCATATTAAACGTCTGTCTGATAGTTTTACGGGGATCAATGGCTGTGACAGAGCGCCAGCGTGGGAGCCAACAGGCCAATCCGTCAAGATTTTGGCTACAACGAGATGGATCGAGAGTGGCAAGAATCCGTCAACGACTTGACACGGCGATCCGGAATAACCAGCCATACCGACGACCAAGGGCGGGCATGGAGCCGGTTTGCTATAGTTTGATCAGTTATCCTGATTGTTTAACTCACGAGAATCGCCCGCTTTATGGAATGGATCGCAGATCCCACCGTCTGGATCGGCCTGGCCACACTGGTCGTTCTGGAAATTGTTCTTGGCATTGATAACCTGATCTTTATTGCCATTCTGGCCGACAAGCTGCCGCCCGCCGAGCGCGACCGGGCGCGAATCATCGGCCTGTCTCTGGCGCTGGCAATGCGCCTGGTGCTGCTGGCTGGAATTTCCTGGCTGGTCACGCTGACCACACCGTGGTTCACCCTCCTCAATCACGCCTTCTCTGGCCGTGACCTGATCCTTTTCAGCGGCGGGATGTTTCTGCTGTTCAAGGGCACGATGGAACTGCATGAACGGCTGGAGGGCGGCGACGAACATCACAGCGGATCAAAACTGTACGCCAGCTTTTGGCCGGTGGTGGCGCAAATCGTGGTGCTGGACGCGGTGTTTTCGATTGACGCGGTGATTACCGCGGTCGGCATGGTTGAACATCTGCCGGTGATGATGGTGGCGGTGATGATCGCCATCGCGTTGATGATCATCGCCAGCAAACCATTGACCCGCTTCGTTAGCGGCCATCCCACCGTGATTATTCTCTGTCTGGGTTTTCTGCTGATGATTGGCTTTAGCCTGGTGGCCGAGGGTTTGGGCTTCCACATTCCCAAGGGCCATTTGTACGCGGCGATTGGCTTCTCGGTGCTGATCGAAACCTTTAATCAACTGGCGCAATTCAACCGCCGCCGGTTTCTGGCCGGCAAGCGCCCGCTGCGAGAACGCACGGCGGCGGCGGTATTGCGCCTGTTGGGCGGTCAGGCCGAACCCGCCGAAGTGGGTAATGAGGTGGCGGCTTTGGCCAGCGGCGGCGAAAGCGAAAAATTTCTGTTCGATTCCACCGAACGCGCCATGATCCGCAGCGTGCTGCATCTGGCCGAGCAACCGATCCCGGCGCTGATGACCACCCGCCTTGATATTGTCTGGCTCGATCTGGACGCCACCCCGGAAGAATTGCGCGAAACCCTGCGGCAACATCCCTATAGCCGCTATCTGGTCTGTCGGGGCGAACTGGACGAAGTGGAAGGCGTGATTCAAGGGCGCGATTTGTTGAACAAGGCGCTGGCGGGCGAAGCGCTGGATTTGCGGGCGGCAATGCGCGAACCGCTGATCGTTTATGAGGGCATGAACGCCTTGCAGGTGCTGGAGCGGCTGCGTCAGCACCCCATCCCGCTGGCGGTGGTCATGGACGAATACGGCGGGGTGGAAGGCATAGTCACCGCCGCCGACATTCTGGCGGCGATAGCGGGCGATCTGGCGGATACTGCCGATTCGGCCACACCCGATGTGGTGCAGGAAAGCGAGGGCGTCTGGCTACTCGACGGCAGTCTGCTTCTGGATGAAGTGCGGGACGTGCTGAACTGCGGAGAACTGCCGCAGGAAGACGGTTATCACACCCTGGCCGGGTTGGTGCTTAATCAGTTGGGACAGATTCCCAGCGGCGGCGAACAATTCGCGCTGGCGGGCTGTCGGTTTGAAGTGGTGAGCATGGACGGACACCGGATCAATCAGGTACGGGTCTGCCGTATGCTCAAATCCGAATCTGCGTAGCACCGGCATCTCGCCGACATCCCCTGCCCTTCGGGCATCAAGACTGGAAACCTCGCCATGACTGAAAACATTGAAAACCTGGTGCTGGAACACCTGAGAGCGATTCGGGCGGACTTGCGCGACGTAAAAGATCGGCTCACCAATGTCGAAATTCAGCAATCGCTGATGGGTCAGCAACTAGGCGCATTGACCACCGCGTTTTACACCAGCCAAAGCCGCTTGGATAAAATCGAACACCGCCTGGAGCGGATCGAACAGCGCCTGGATTTGATAGACGCATCGACCTGATAGTGGGACATCATAACTTCCCCTCCTTGGATAAGGAGGGGTGGCGCACAGCGCCGGGGTGGTTCGACTTCCCAGTCAGCCAGAGTCCTAGCGCTTACAAATAGCGCCAGTACAGATACACCGTGCTGATGGCGACCGACATCAGCATCAATGGAAACGCCAGCAGCAGAAAGGTCACGAAGCGGATCGGCTGACCGGCCCGTTCGGCGAAACCGGCCACCACCAGATTGGCGCTGGCTCCGATCAAGGTGCCGTTGCCGCCCAGACACGCACCCAGCGACAGCGCCCACCACAGCGGCATCAAGCCTTCCGGCCCGCCAAAAGTCGGAGCCATCGCCTTAATCAGCGGGATCATGGTGGCGACAAACGGGATGTTGTCCACAAACGCCGATAATATCGCCGAAGCCCACAGAATGGTCATGGTCGTCGCGGTCAGATCGCCGCCGGTCAGCGCCAGCAGTTGATCCGCCAGCAGCTTGAGCGCACCGGTGCTGTCCAGACCATGCACCACGATAAACAGCCCGACGAAAAAGAAGATGGTGATCCATTCGCACTCGGTGAAGGCGTGAGTCACCAGCTTGGATTGTTCGTCGGCGCCGTGCGGCCAGCATTGCAGCAGCAGCAGCACCGCTGCGCCAAACAGGGCAATGGTGGCCGCTTCCAATCCCAGTCCGTGGGCGAAGACAAAACCCGTAATCACGGCGGCGATAACCGCCAGGCACTTTTTCAATAAGGACGAATCAGTGATCGCCTCACGCTCGTTGAAATCCATCACCCGCTGCCGGTCTTCCGCCGCCGCGTTCAGCGTCCGGCCCCAGATCAAATAAATCGGCAGCAGGGTCGCCGCCATCACGACGACAACTACCGGCGCGGTGTTGAACACAAAATCGTTAAAGGTCAGGCCAATCGCCGAACCGATCATGATATTGGGCGGATCGCCGATCAGGGTGGCGGTGCCGCCGATATTGGAGGAAACAATCATCGAGAACAGATAGGGATAAGCGCTGACCTTCAGTTCTTCGGTGATCAGCAAGGCAACCGGCACGATCAGCAACACGGTCGTCACATTATCCAGCAGCGCCGAGGTGACGGCGGTCACCACCGAGAGCATCGCCAGAATGCCCCACGGGCTGGCGTTGACCTTCTTGGCCGACCAGATCGCCAGATATTGAAACACCCCGGACTGGCGAGTAATGGCGACGATGACCATCATCCCAATCAGCAGGCCAATCGTGTTGAAATCCACCCCACGAACGGCGGCTTCCTGATTGAGGATGCCGAAAAAAATCATCAGGCCAGCGGACAACCCGGCCACAATGGCGCGGTTGACCCGCTCGGTCATGATCACCACATAAGTGATCACAAAGATCAGCGCCGCCAGTATCATCTGGAAGGTTGAAACGGCTGCGGTTGCTTCGTGCATGTTAGTGATTCTCCCCCGTCAGTTTTTCCAGCACATCCCAGAACGATACGATGCCCTCCAGTTTGCCATTTTCTTTGTTGACCACCGGTACACTGGTGGTGCGGCCATGCAGCATCAGCAGCATGACTTCCATCGCCGGGGTATCGAGATGGGCGACTTCGTGGATATTCAGCCAGTTGGTCACCGGCTCATCGCGGCGTCCGCCAAAGCGTTGCGCCAAATGCGCGACATGTTCCGTCACGAAGGACACGTTGTCGAGTCCGTGTTTATCCAGCACCGCCTTGGGCAAGGTCAATTTCAGCAGCGAGTAGACGCTAAAGGTGCCGAGATAGCGGCCTTGGTCATCCACCACG
>JAAUTD010000172.1 GCA_012031845.1 Synechococcaceae cyanobacterium SM1_2_3 | reverse complement strand
GCCGGAAAAAAATTGTGGCGGCGATACCGTTCCCGTGTTAACTTGAAATGAATACAATAGAGTTGTTGCTTTAATAAGTGTCCATTGCGAGCCCCGGCCTTATCGGGGCGTGGCAATCTCATGAACCATTTGGTTTTTCAGTAAAAACTCGTTGCCTTTTGAGATCGCCACGTCGGCCTGCGGCCTCCTCGCGATGACACTTGCCAGTTACGCAACAAGTTTACTATTAATTATATTTTTACGATAAGTATGCGGGAAATAGTTACGGCCGGGAAATATATGGAGTCACGGTAGAACCGCCGATTACCCAATCTGAACGCCCGTATCGAAACGCCAGCCCGGCCAACCGGCTTTGAGTATTCTGATAAAGTGCTGAAGAAACAGAAAAGCCGTTTCTCCGGTGCGAATGGGAAAGTTCTGCTGGACTTCCTTGCGTTCCTTGCCGCCGAAAGGCGGATTCGCCAACACCACATCAAAACGATCCTTCTCCTGAATATCAGCCAGATTTTCAGCAAGCGTATTGGTGTGGATAATGTTGGGCGCTTCAATGCCATGCAGGATCATGTTCATAATCGCAATGACATAAGCCAGCGATTTCTTTTCCTTGCCGTAGAAGGTTTTCTCCTGAAGAGTCTTCAAGTCGGCAGTGGTCAGACTGGGCTGTGATTTGAGATAGTCGAAGGCTTCGCACAGAAAGCCTGCTGAACCGCAAGCGCCATCATAAATGCGCTCACCCAACCGTGGTTTCACTACCTGCACAATGGCGCGAATCAGTGGGCGCGGGGTGTAATACTCGCCGCCATTGCGCCCGGCGTTGCCCATGTTTCTAATTTTGGCTTCGTACAGATGCGATAGCTCATGCTTCTCGCTTTGCGAACGAAAGCGCAATTCATCCAGATGGTCAATGATCTGGCGCAGATTGTAACCGCTGTGAATCCTGTTTTTGATTTCACCAAATATCTCGCCAATCTTGTATTCGATGGTATTTGGCCCACTGGCTTTCTGTTTGAAGCCATGCAGGTAGGGAAACAGCCTGCGGTCAACAAAGTCGCATAAATCATCGCCAGTCTGAGCTTTATGATGGTCGAGCTTGCCATCTGCGCCTTTGGGCGCGGCCCAACTTTCCCAACGATACGGCGCGTCGAGAATATAAGCGTATTTCCTTCCCTCCAGCGCCGCCTCCAGCGCCTTGTCCTGTTCCAGCCCGTCCAGATATTTCAGGAACAATAGCCACGAAGTCTGCTCGGTGTAATCAAGTTCTGTGGTGCAACCGGCCTCTTTCCAGAGAACGTCGTCAATGTTTTTGAAGGCTTGCTCGAACATGGGTATCTATGACCAATCCCTGCACAGGTTTCACGTCCTGAAATAAAAAAGCCCTGCAAATCGGAACGCTTGCAGGGCGAAATTAACACTAGGCCAAACCAGTTTAGAACGGCATTGCCGCTATACATTAAAGCGAAAGTGCATCACATCGCCTTCCTGCACAATATAGTCCTTGCCTTCCAGCCGCCATTTTCCCGCTTCACGAGCGCCCGCTTCACCGCCGTAAGCAATGTAATCCGCATAAGCAATCACTTCAGCGCGAATAAATCCCCGCTCAAAATCGCTATGAATCACGCCGGCCGCCTGTGGCGCGGTAGAACCAGCCCGCACCGTCCAGGCTCGCACTTCCTTGGGGCCAGCGGTGAAATAGGTCTGCAAGCCCAATAGCTTGTAGGCAGCGTGAATCACCCGATCCAGACCTGGCTCGGTCAAGCCGTAATCGGCCAGAAACTCAGCCCGGTCAGCATCGTCCAATTGCGCCAATTCCGCCTCAATCGCCGCACAGACCGGCGCAACCTGAGCGCCTTCCTGCGCCGCAATTTCCCGCACCTGATCCAGCAGCGGGTTGTCGTTAAAACCGTCTTCGGCCACATTGGCGATATACAACACCGGCTTGCTGGTCAACAGAAACAAATCCCGCAACGACTCACGTTCGGCATCGGTCAGCGCCAGCGTTCGCACCGGAGCGCCAGTATCCAGATGCGCCTGCACCCGCTCCAGGGCGGCTTTGCGATCCAGCGCCTCGCGACCGCCGGACTTGGCCGCCTTTTCGGCGCGTTGCAGCGCCTTTTCCACCGTCGCCAAATCCGCCAGCGCCAGTTCCGTGCTGATCGTTTCAATATCCGAGCGCGGATTCACCCGGTTATAAACGTGAATCACATCATCGTTCACGAAGCAGCGCACCACATGCGCAATGGCGTCGGTTTCGCGGATGTGCGCCAGAAACTGATTGCCCAAGCCTTCGCCCTTGGATGCGCCCGCCACCAGCCCGGCGATATCCACAAACTCCACCGTAGCCGGTAGCGTCTGTTTGGATTTGACAATGGCGACCAACTCCGCCAAACGCGGGTCTGGCACCGGAACCACGCCGACATTGGGATCAATGGTGCAGAACGGATAGTTCTCCGCCTGAATGCCCGCCTTGGTCAAGGCGTTGAACAAGGTGGATTTGCCGACGTTTGGCAAACCGACGATACCGCACTGGATGCCCATGAATGCCTGTTGATACTTGGTGAGTGCTTATTTTACGGAAGGAGCAGCAGGAACCCGCCGACTGTGCAAGGTTTGCATGGCCGACTCCCACTGGCCGATGACCAGGCGCGGCACTTCCCGCAACGCATCGGCCACGGCTTGATCGAGTAGCGCCTGTTCCGCTGGCGGGGCGCGGCCCAATACATAATCCAGCACCGCCCGGCTGTCGCCCGGATGGCCGATGCCGATCCGCAGCCGGAGAAAATCGTTGCCGCCCAACTGGGTAATGAGATCACGCAGGCCGTTATGTCCGCCATGACCACCGGAGGACTTCAGCCGCACCACGCCGGTCAGCAAATCCAGATCATCGTGAACGATCAGAATTTCCGGCAGCGCAATCCGGTGGAACCGCGCCAGCAGTGCTGCGACTGACGCTCCGCTGCGATTCATGAACGTCATCGGCTTGAGCAACCACAAATCATGCTTATCCAGCATGATTCGGCACAGATCGCCGTGCATCTTTTTGTCTGGGCGGAACGTAACGCCGTAGTGGCTGGCCAGTGCATCGGCCAGCCAGAAACCGGCATTGTGGCGGGACATGGCGTACTGGGGGCCGGGATTACCCAGCCCCACAATCAATCGCAGGGAAGATACCGGGGCCGAGGTCACAGCGGTTTCGTCCAGCGAACCGGTTGAACTCAGGTCGTTGGCGCGACCACGGCTGGCCCTTCTTCGCCGCCGTGTGCGTGATGGATGCTGACCACAATCGCGTCGGTTTCGGAACCGGGCGCAACATGAGTCGCCAGTTCCACCCCGTCCGGCAGCTTCAGCGCGGACAAATGAATCGCATCGCCCAGGCCCAGACCGCTCAAATCCACTTCGATAAATTCCGGCAGATTTTGGGGCAGGCAGGTGATTTCAATATCAACCAGCACATGGCTGACTACGCCGCCCTGCACCTTGACGCCCGGCGCGGCTTCGGCATGGATAAAGTGCAGCGGCACATGCACCCGCAGTTCGCGGTCGGCGCTCACCCGCAGGAAATCCAGATGCAGAATGGTGGGCTTGAACGGGTGGCGCTGCATGTCCCGCAGCACCGCGCTTTCAACCCGGTCGCCGACTTTCAGGGTCAGCACATGCGAATAAACCGCGTCATTTTTCAACTGGTTGAGAACGTCCAGATGATTCAGAACCAGCGGTTGCGGCTCCTGACCGCCGCCGTACAGAATGGCCGGCACCTGACCGGCGCGGCGCAGGCGGCGGCTCGCACCTTTGCCCAAATCGCTACGCGGTTCAGCTTTAAGTTCAAAAGTTATGCTCATTAGCGTCTACTCCAACGGATGACAATAAAAACGCGATGCGCCCGCGACCAGGCGAATCGCTCTTGGTGAAACAGCGTGTCTCTGAAAAGGGCGGGAGAACTGCAATCAAACAAATAGCGTACTGACCGATTCTTCGATGTGGATGCGGCGCATGGTCTCGGCCAGCAGTCCAGCCACGCCAATTTGCCGAATGGTCGGACAGGCGGCGGCTTCCGGTTGCAGCGGGATTGAGTCAGTCACCACCAACTCGTCCAGCGCCGATCCCTGGATATTTTTGACCGCCGGGCCGGATAGCACTGCATGGGTGCAGTAACCACGCACCGAGGCGGCGCCCCGCGCCTTCAACGCCTTGGCCGCCAGACAGAGTGTGCCGGCGGTATCCACCATGTCATCCACAATAATGCAGTGCTGGCCCTGCACGTCGCCGATAACGTGCATCACCTTGGCTTGGTTGGGCGCGGGCCGCCGCTTGTCAATAATCGCCAGATCGGAATCGTCCAGCCGCTTGGCCAGGGCGCGGGCGCGGACTACGCCGCCTACGTCGGGCGACACCACCATCATTTCGCCGAAATTCTGGGCGCGAATATCATTAAGCATGATCGCAGTGGCGTAGATGTTATCCACCGGAATATCAAAGAAACCCTGAATCTGATCGGCGTGCAAATCCACCGTCAACACCCGATCAACGCCAACGCTGGTGATCATGTTGGCGACGACTTTAGCGGAAATCGGCACCCGCGCTGAACGGGGCCGCCGATCCTGCCGCGAATAGCCAAAGTAGGGAATGACCGCTGTCACTCGCACCGCCGAAGAGCGCCGCAGCGCGTCGGCGATCACCAGCAATTCCATGATGTTGTCGTTAGTGGGATAACAGGTGGGCTGCACGATGAATACATCCCGGCCGCGCACGTTTTCCATGAGTTCAACCATGACCTCGCCATCGCTGAACCGACCGACGACGGCCTGGCCGAGAGGCAGTTGCAAGTGGCTGACGATCTCGCGGGCAAGTCGCGGATGGGCATTCCCCGCGAACACCATCATTCGACCTTCGTACACGCGCTGTTCCCCCACTCTCGAAATATCCAACTGCACTGCCTGGGTAAGATGGCTGGGCCGCCAGGGTTCGAACCTGGGAATGCCGGAATCAAAATCCGGTGCCTTACCACTTGGCTACGGCCCAAAAAATCGGAGATGCTTCAATGCTTCAATAAACCACATCGGCTTGCTGCGCCAGATGGTCATGCAGTGGCGAGCGATTACGGCCCTGCGCGATAAATCCACTCCAGCCCGGCGGTAATTGCGCCAATACCGATTCGGCGCTGGCTTCGTCCTTGAATGCGGCAAACACACAAGCTCCCGTGCCGGTCAATCGCGCTGCGCCAAATTGCGCCAGCCACGCCGCCGCTGCGGCGACTTCCGGGTAGCGGCGGTAGACCACAGTTTCACAATCATTACCGCCTGCACCCGCTAAGAAGTCGGCTATTGTGATGAGCGGCGAATTTCTTGTCAATTCCGGGTCGTTAAACACCGCGCCGGTCGCCACATGACAGGCCGGGGTCAATACCACAAACCAGGGTTGGTCGAGTTCCACCGGGGTCAATTGCTCGCCGACCCCTTCGGCCCATGCGGCCTGACCGTGGACAAAAACCGGCACATCTGCGCCCAGGGTCAAGCCGAGCGCGGCCAGTTCCATCTGCGTCAGTCCGGTGCGCCAGTGATAATTCAGAGCGATCAGCGTGGTCGCGGCATCGGAACTGCCGCCGCCCAGGCCGCTGCCCATTGGCAATTGCTTGGCGATACGGATGGTCGCGCCGTGGGAGACGCCAGCGGTTTGTTGCAGCAAGCGAGCGGCTCGCACCGTCAGATCCGCGTCCAGCGGAATACCGGGAATTTCGCTGGCCCGGATGATCGAGCCATCCGTGCGCGGCTCGAACCACAGCCAGTCGCCACAGTCGAGAAATTGAAAGACGGTCTGCAACAAATGGTAGCCGTCTGCTCGCCGTCCCACGATGCGCAACATGAGATTAAGTTTGGCCGGAGCCGGCCAGGCGGCGGGATCGGGACAACTCATAAATTCCATTGTTCAATCACCAGTTTGACGCTGAGATCAGTGCGGCGGGCTATGATGCGGGCAGGCAAATCCAGCGCGGTTGCGGGCGCATAAGCCGGGTAATCAATGATCCAGCCGTTCTGTTCCAGGTGAATCAACCGGCCTTCAGCGTCGGTTTCAACCACCGGACTTGCGCCCGGTTCCGGCAAGCCGCGCACCCAGTAACGCAGGCCATTCACCGGCAACTGGATGCCCAGACTTTGCTCCAGCAGGGCATCGGCATCCGATGCAGTCCAGTTCTGGCCGTCCTGAGTCTGAATGCTGACCGTTTCCGCGTCGCCCTGCACCAGCACCCGGCCTTGGCCGAGCGGCCCAATCAGGTCAATGCGATAGGCTGAACCCTGTTGATCCCATTGAAAATTGGCGTGCCAGCCATCCTGTTCGTTGACCACGCCAATCCGCCCGACCGTGCGCCAATGATTGAGTTTGAGCAAACGAACTTGGCGGGCGGTCCAGGCGCTTTGGGCGGCAGGCGAGACAACAGGCGGAGTTGCGCAACCAGCCAGCAGTGCGAACAGCGACAGCAGAACCCAACTCAGCCAGGCAACGGGACGGGTGCGCATGGTCTCTACCAGCCAAACCGCTGTTGCAGCGTCAGCAGGTGGGCGCTGGTGGGCTGTTTGGTTTTGGCTTCCCGCCAGATTCGTTTGGCTTCATCGCGCTGACCGCTGACCCATAACACTTCGCTGAGATGGGCGGCGATTTCGGCGTCGGGATTGGCTTGATAGGCGCGGCGCAGATACTCCAGCGCCTTGGCGTGGTGGCCCAGCCGGTATTGCACCCAGCCCATGCTGTCCAGCACGGCGGCATCGTCGGGGAGCAGGACCAGCGCCTGTTCAAGATAACCCAGCGCTTCCTGATAGCGGTCGGTGCGGTCGGCCAGGGTGTAGCCGAGCGCATTGAGCGCCTGCCCGTTTTTGGGATCGGCGGCGATGATCAGGCGTAAATCCCGCTCCAGAATGTCCAGCCGATTCAGCTTCTCGGCGATCAGGGCGCGGGCATAGAGCAAATCCTTGTCGCCGGGATGCAGCGCCAGCCCGCGATCCAGTGTGTCAAAGGCTTCCTGATAGCGTTCCGCTTCGCGCAGCGCGTCGGCTTCGGCGTGATACAGGGAAATGCTGTTTTGCGGCTGAGCGCGGCGCAGCGCCTCGAAATGCTCAGCAAAATCCGTGGTTTCGCCCGCTTTCGCCAACACTGCGCCCTTGCGCAACTGGGCGATCATGAAGCGATCTTCCCCGGATACCCGCCCGTACCATTCGTTGGCCTTGGCGTAATTGCCGCGCTGTTCTTCAATGCGCCCCAACTCGAAATAGGCGTCGGCCAGCCGGGTTTTGCGCTTGATCAGGTCCAGAAAATACCCTTCGGCCAAATCGAACTGGCGGGTTTCCGTCGCCAGCAGACCCAGCGCATACAGCGCATCAACATCCTTGGGATTCTGATTGATCAGAATGGCGAACTGGCGGCGGGCCTGATCCATCTGGCCGGATTCAATCAGCAACCGGGCGTAGTTCATCCGCAGGTTGCGATCTCGCGGCAGGGCGGTCACGGCTTTCGCCAGCCCACTCAGCGCGGCGGCGCGGTCGCCCTTTTCGATCAGCAGCCGGGTGCGCAACAGATGCGCCTGCACCAGCTTGGAATTCAACGCCAGCGCCTGCCTGAGACTGGTTAAGGCCTGGTCGCGGTCGCCGGCGGCGGCGCGTCGGCGAAAAAAAAAACACCGGTGCGACGCGGTTTTCGTCGAGGTGGACGCGCACCTGGGCACCGCCGGCGCGGGTGATCGCCACCATCCCGCGCTCGTAAGAACGCACCAGCGCGCCCTCGGTGGTGGCGAGCGGGACGTAGAAGAGGCCCTGCGCGTGCTCACCTTCGACGAGCAACGGGCCGGCGACCCCGAGCGGCATTTGCACCGCGCCGATCGGGTTTTCGACGTTGCCGCGCCAGGCCTCGCTCGGGAGGGTGAACGCCCCCACCTGCTCGAGCCGGGCGCCGGTCTGGGTTTCGACCCAGGCACGCCTCACACCGACCTGCTCGCGGTCGTAGCCCTGGTCTTTGAGCCGCGGCACCAGGCGGATCGGCCGGCGTGCCGGAGCTTCGGTCGCCTCGCTCATCGGAAAACACCTCCCTGAACCCGCATCTCGGCGGGCCCGGCTTGCCGACCGGGTCTA
>JAAUTD010000171.1 GCA_012031845.1 Synechococcaceae cyanobacterium SM1_2_3 | reverse complement strand
GTCACCGTCAATCCGACCTCCTTGAATGCTGCTAATGACACCGCGACCACCACGGCGGGGCGCGGCAACGACTATTGAAGTGTTGGCCAACGACACCGGCGCCGGCTGACCGTGACGCAAGTCGGCGCCCCCTCTCACGGCAGCGCCACACTCAGCGGCAATACCATTACCTATCGCCCCGAAGCCGGTTTTGCTGGAACCGATATATTCACCTATACGATTGCTGATGCCTTCAACCGCAGCGCCACCGCTACCGTCACCATCACCGTCAATCCGACCTCCTTGAATGCTGCTAATGACACCGCTGCGACCACCGCAGGCGCGGCAACGACTATTGAAGTGTTGGCCAACGACACCGGCGCCGGTTGACCGTGACGCAAGTCGGCGCCCCCTCCCACGGCAGCGCCACACTCAGCGGCAATACCATTACCTATCGCCCCGAAGCTGGCTTTGCTGGAACCGATGCCTTCACCTATACGATTACTGATGCCTTCAACCGCACTGCGACCGCTACAATTACCATTACGGTGAATCCGCCGCAGTTGAACGCAGTGAACGACGCAGCTACGACCACCATAGGCACAGCAATAACGATTAATGTGCTGGCTAACGAATGCCGGCGCCGGGCTATCGGTGACGCAAGTCGGCGCCCCCTCCCACGGCAGCGCCGTCCTCAATGGCAATGCGATTACCTATCGCCCTGAGACTGGTTTCGCCGGAACTGACGCTTTCACCTATACGATTACCGACGCATTTAACCGCACTGTCACAGCTACGGTGACAGTAACGATTGCGGCTCCTGCATTGACCGCTGCAAACGACACCGCCACTGCATCACCCGGCGCGGCGGTTACGATTGATGTGCTGGCCAACGACACCGGCGTCGGGTTAACCGTGATCCAAGTCAGCACCCCGACCCACGGCGTTGCTACCCTCAGCGGCAATATCATCAGCTATCGTCCCAATGCCGACTTTACCGGAACCGATGTCTTTACCTACACCATCACCGACGGCGCCAGCACGGCCACATCCACTGTAACCGTGACGGTCAAACCCGGCCAGCAAGAAATTCTTCCAGGAATCACCGATAACCCCAATGCTGAAAGCGTCGGTGGCGCTATCGGCAATTCGTGTTCCGATCCTGCCGCCAGCGCTGAATTTGTGCGCGATTGCACGGCGCTGATTAGCGCGGCCAGTAGCAACGATCCTGGCGCTAATCTGGCGTTGCAGCAGATCACCCCGCAAGCAGTCAGTTCGGCCCTGGACATCTCGGAAAGCAGTGCGCAGAGCCAGACTTCAAGCGTCAACGCCCGCCTGTTTTCGCTGCGCAGCGGAGTCGGGGTCAAGGGAATCAATCTGGATCGGTTGCGACTGAATATCCAGCGCGGTGGCTGGACGCTGTCCGGGCAGGATTTACGCTATTTATTGGCCAGCGTCGACGGCGGCGGCGCGCCAAGCGCCGAGGTTGACAACGATTGGGGCGCATTTGGGGTCTTCGCCAGCGGATCGATCAATCTTGGCTCGAAGGATGAAACTGAAAATCAGGCCGGCTTTGATTTCAAAAGCCGGGAACTGACTTTAGGCGCCGATTACCAGTTTACTGAGCAATTTGCGCTGGGCGCCGCCCTCTCGCATAGCGCCGTTAAAAACACCATTGACAGCAACGGCGGCGCACTGGATAGCAAGGGCTATAGCCTGAGTCTGTATGGCATTTATCACCCGACCGATAATTTCTATCTCAACGGCATCATCAATTACGGCTGGAATGATTACGACCAGCAACGAAATCTCAGTTACCAACTGACCACGGCCCAGGTTAATCAGCAATTCAACAGCAGCTACAGCGGGCAGCAAGTTTCCGTCGATGTGGGCGCGGGCTATCAATTCAGCCACGGCAATTGGCTGTTTGGCCCGGAAGCCCGGCTGAGTTACCTGAATATCCAGGTCGATTCATTTGCAGAACAGGCCAGGGACAGCAATGCCGGTTCGGCTTGGGCGGTGGCGCTTGATGAGCAGAATATGCAATCGCTGACCCTGAGCCTGAGCGCACAGATCAGCATTCTGCTGGAGCAATCCTGGGGAACCATGCAGCCGCGCATTGCGCTCAATTGGCTGCACGAACTCAAGGACAATAACCCGCGAATCCGGGGCCGATTTATTGAGGGCGCGAATACGGCTGATAACAGTTTTGAACTGCTGGCCGATCCACTGGATCAGAATTACTTCCGGCTCGATCTGGGCTTGGGAGCGCGGTTCAATCGGGGACCGTCTGCTATCCTGCAATACCGCACCCTGCTGGGTTACGACAACCTGACTGAACAATCGATCATGGCCGAAATGCGTTGGGAATTTTAACCACACGCAAGACGCCAGCCTTAGCCCCCCATCACTTTGCGGACAGATTGACGCGAGTGCCGTATTCGCCTTCATTGACCCGCTGCCAGTAAAAATTCACCAGCGGATCACCGGAATAACGGTTGCGCAAAGCCAGAAAGTCGCTCACGGCCCGCAGATCGCCCGCTTCCAGCCGGTAGTAAGCTTCGGCGTACTCGTCCAGCAAATTTACCGACTCCGCCGTCGCCACCAGTGGGTTGAATACCGAAAAAGCCTCACGTTTGCCTTTAACGACGACCTGCCCCATGGGTCGAAACCGTAACTCATGGGCGCTGGCGTCTGGCGGCATGACCTGACTCCGGGTAGCCCCGCTCACGGCAATGCGAGTACCAAAGTAGCGGTTAAGCCCCTCCAGTCGTGAAGCCGCGTTGACCACGTCGCCAATCGCGGTGTATTCGATCTTCGCCGCCGAACCGACATTGCCCACGGTCGCTTCGCCGGTATGCACGCCGATCCGGGTCTGGCCGAAATTTACCGGTTGTCCATCGGGATCGGTGACCTGGCGACGGAACGCCTCGGCAAATTCATCAAGGGCCAGGGCGCAGCGCACTGCCCGCTGCGCATGATCGGCTTGGATCACCGGTGCGCCAAATAGCACCATGATCCCGTCGCCCATGTATTTATTCACCGCTCCACCGTGAGCCATGATGATTTGAGTCATGCCGTCCAGATACTGGCTTAGCACATGAACCAGCGAGGTCGGCGGCAAGGCTTCGGAAATGGTGGTGAAATCGGCCACATCAGTGAACAGCACGGTCAGTTCGCGCCGCTCGCCCTGAAGCCGCAACAAGTCGGGATTCGCCATCAACTGCTCGACCCAATCGGGATGCAGATAGCGCCCGAAAGCGTTTTTAATGAAGCGTTTCTGGCGCCGCTCCTGACGACTAAAGTGGGCATGAAACCACCATGCCGCGCCCAGCAACGCCAGGGAAGGGCCAATCAGCGGTAATAAAGCGCCGCCTTGCTGATACCACCAGAATCCCAGCGCCCAAAAAGCGCCCAGCGCGGTCACAATCAGACTCAGACTCAGCCAGACCGGCCAGTCCAGCCGGGTCAGCGCCGCGCCCAGCGCCGCGCAACCGCCATACAGCACCAGCACCAGCCACAGGGGCGGGATGGGCAAGTGCCGCCCTTCCAGCATCTGGGTCACTATATGGGCCTGCACCATAACTCCGGGCAGCAGTCCCTGCTGATTGCCCAGCAAGGCGACAAAGGGGGTTTTCTGCAAATCCTCCCGACTCGTCAGCACGTCAGCGCCCACCAGCACGATGCGGCCCTGCAACCAGGCGGCGGGTAGCGCCTCCGCCAGATGCGCCGGATATTTTTTGAAGGTGCGATGCAGTTCGGCAATTCCGGCTTCCGGCGGCAGACCCCGGTAATGCAGCAGCATTTCGGAATCCGGCGGCGGTACTCCCGCCACCTCGATAGCCAGACCCCGGATAAATTCGCCACTCAGGGCTTTTTGCCCCGGAAACACCGTGCGGATCACTCCATCGGAGCCATCAGCCAGCAGGTCGGCGTAACCCCGGCGTAACCCCGAAGTGAATTGATCCAAAAAGCGTTGCTGTTCCGCCGTGACCTGATCCCGATCGGCATACGCCACCACGACAGGCACGGCAGAATGGCGCAGCGCCTGGGCCAGCGCCTGATCGGCGGCGGCTTCCGTTGGGCGATCAAACAGAATATCCAGACCAATGGCCCGCACTCCCTTGTGATTCAGCGTCGCAATCAGCTTGGCCAGAAAAGCGCGATTGATCGGGGAGCGGTAGGGAAACTGGTGCAGGGTGTCTTCGGTCAGCGTCAGCAGCACCACATGATCGGAGGGCGGCTGGCGCGGCGTCATCAGCGCGATGCGCAAATCGCCCAGCCAGTTTTCAATCGGCCGCAGCGGCCCCTGATTCACCAGCAGCCAAACCAGCGCCGCAATGGTCAGGACTACGCAGAAAGGCCCCCACTGTAGGCGATGAGCCAATACAGAGATGGATATCCGTAACAAAGGACAGGCCCCTCCTTAAAACGGGGTTGCCGGAGGGGCCATATTGAAGCGCCGGAATGATGCGGGCGTCTACGCCGCCAGCTTCACCGAATCGGCCAATTGCTGATATTCCGGCACCTGATCGAAATTCAGATAGCGGTAAATTTCGCTGGCCTTGGTGGTGATTTCGCCCATGTGCTGCATGTATTCGGCAAAGGTCGGAATCTTGCCCAGCAAGGCGCAGACCGCCGCCAGTTCCGCCGAACTCAGATAGACGTTGGCGCCCTTGCCCAGGCGATTGGGGAAGTTGCGGGTCGAAGTCGAAACCACGGTCGCGCCATCAGCTACCCGCGCCTGATTGCCCATGCACAGCGAACAACCCGGCATTTCCATCCGCGCCCCGGACGCGCCGTAAATGGCGTAATAGCCTTCCTCGCTCAACTGATGGGCGTCCATCTTGGTCGGCGGGGAAATCCACAGCCGGGTCGGGATGTTGGACTTGCCGGTCAGCACCTTGCCCGCAGCGCGGTAATGGCCGATATTGGTCATGCACGAGCCGATGAACACCTCGTCAATCTTGTCCCCGGCGACGGCGGACAGTGGCTTGACATCATCAGGATCATTGGGGCAGGCCAGCAGCGGCTCCTTGATCGCACTAATGTCAATTTCGATGATCTCGGCATATTCCGCGTCGGCGTCGGCTTCCATCAATACCGGATTGGCCAGCCATTCTTCCATACCCTTGATCCGGCGCTCCATAGACTTGGCGTCCTGATAACCGTTGGCGATCATCCACTTCAGCAGGGTGATGTTGCTGTGCAGATATTCGATGATCGGCTCTTTGTTCAGCCGCACCGTGCAACCGGCGGCGGAACGTTCGGCAGACGCATCGGACAGTTCAAACGCCTGTTCGATCTTCAGATCCGGCAGCCCTTCAATTTCCAGAATCCGCCCGGAAAAGGCGTTCTTCTTGCCTTCCTTCGCCACTGTCAACAAGCCGGACTGAATCGCCGCATAAGGAATGGCATTGACCAGATCGCGCAGGGTGATACCGGGCTGCATCTGGCCCTTGAACCGCACCAGCACGGATTCCGGCATGTCCAGCGGCATGGAGCCGGTCGCCGCCGCGAACGCCACCAGCCCGGAACGGCCGGGAAGCTGATGCCGATGGGGAAACGGGTATGCGAGTCGCCGCCGGTGCCAACGGTGTCGGGCAGCAGCATCCGGTTCAGCCAGCTATGAATGATGCCGTCGCCAGGCCGCAGCGCCACCCCGCCCCCGGCTGGAAATGAAATCAGGCAGATCGTGATGGGTTTGCACGTCCACCGGCTTGGGATAAGCAGCGGTATGGCAAAACGACTGCATCACCAAATCGGCGGAGAAGCCCAGACAGGCCAGGTCTTTCAACTCATCGCGAGTCATCGGCCCCGTGGTGTCCTGCGAGCCAACCGTGGTCATCTTCGGTTCGCAATAGGTACCGGGACGGATGCCCGCCACGCCGCAGGCCTTGCCGACCATCTTCTGCGCCAGAGTGAAGCCTTTGCTGGAACTCTGTGGCGCCACCGGGCGGCGGAAGATAGCGGAAGGAGCCAGGCCCATGACTTCCCGCGCCCAGTCGGTCAGGCCGCGCCCGATGATCAGGTTGATGCGTCCGCCCGCTTGCACCTCGTCCAGCAACACATCGGATTTGTATTCAAAGGTAGCAATGACTGCGCCGTTTTTTTCAATCTTGCCGGCGTAGGGGTAAATATCAATGACATCGCCCATCTGCATCTGGCTGACATCGCATTCAATCGGCAACGCGCCCGCGTCTTCCTGAGTATTGAAGAAGATCGGCGCGATCTTGCCGCCGAGGCAGTAGCCGCCATAACGCTTGTTGGGCACGAAGGGAATATCATCGCCGGTCCACCAGAGGACCGAATTAGTGGCGGATTTGCGGCTGGAGCCGGTGCCCACCACATCGCCAACATAGGCGACCGGGTGGCCTTTGGCCTTCAGCGATTCAATCAGCTTGAGTGGGCCCAGTTTGCCGGGTTCGTCCGGCTCGATGCCGGGCCGGGCCATTTTCAACATCGCCAGCGCGTGCAGCGGGATGTCAGGGCGACTCCAGGCATCGGGCGCGGGTGAGAGATCATCGGTATTGGTTTCACCAGCGACCTTGAAGACGGTCACGGTGATTTTTTCCGCCACCTTGCCGCGACTGGTGAACCATTCTGCCTCGGCCCAGGCTTGCATGACCTGTTGGGCGAAGGCGTTTCCCGCATCGGCTTTCTCCTTCACCCCATGCTTGTAGTCAAACATCAGCAGGGTCATCGCCAGCGCCCTGGCGGCAGCCGGGGCGCATTCGGCATCGTCCAGCAGATCAATCAATGGTTGGATATTATAGCCGCCGAGCATGGTGCCCAGCAGTTCGGTAGCGCGCACCCGATTGAGCAACGGCGAAGCAGCCTCGCCCTTGGCGACAGCGGTCAGAAAAGCAGCCTTGACATAAGCCGCCTGGTCCACGCCGGCCGGCACCCGATGAATGATGAGATTTAATAGAAAGTCTTCTTCGCCCTGGGGCGGATTTTTCAGAAGCGCAACCAGATCAGCGGTTTGCTGTGCGGTGAGCGGCAGAGCCGGGATGCCTTGCGCATTCCGTTCGGCGGCCTGTTGGCGGTAGTTTTCGAGCATGGAGAAACCCCTTGATGTGGCGTGGTGGCGATGACTTCCCGCAGTACGGGAATGGTCTTTTGAAAATTATACCGACAACCGCTTGTTACCGGGTAGTTTCATAGTCGGCGCGGGCCAGGCTGATTTACAAGCTGTGAATAACAGAAACAGGACTTTCGCTCCATTCGTTCGCCCTGACGCTTCGACAATCTCAGCGGTCGAAGGGCATTCATCGGTTAAAAACGGAGTTCGACAAGCTCACCCCGAACGGTTTTTGAATCCGAAGCAAAAGTCCTGGAATTAAAAATATCTGTTCACTGATTTTTCACCCAACCACGGATTAAATCTTATGGAACCCGATTTTTGGCATGAACGCTGGGTGCGAGCCGAGACTGGTTTTCACCAGCAGGAGATCAATCTCCATCTCCGGCAATTCTGGCAAGCCCTGGGATTATCCGCTGGTCAGCGGATCTTTGTCCCGCTGTGTGGCAAAAGCCGCGATCTGTTGTGGCTGGCGGGAGAAGGCTATTCAGTCATTGGCGTAGAACTGAGTCCGATAGCGGTGGAGGCTTTTTTTGCTGAGAACGACTTGCAGCCACGGCGCTGGCGCAAAGGCGTTTTTGAAATATGGGAAGCCGATCCCATTCAGATTTTATTGGGCGATTTCTTTGCACTGACAACCGCAGATATCGCCGATTGCGCTGGATTTTATGACCGCGCCGCCCTGATTGCTTTACCACAGACCTTGCGTAGCCAATACGTCAATCATCTGCAATCAATTTTGCCAATCGGCGCCGCCGGGTTGTTAGTGACGCTGGAATACGATCCGGCGCTAAGGTCAGGGCCGCCCTTTGCGGTCAGTGAGGAAGAAGTGAAAACGCTGTATTCGGCCACGCATGAAGTCGAATTACTCCATATCCGCGATGCGTTGACGCCGGAATCCCCTTGGCGAGAGCGGGGCTTAACCTGGTTGCTGGAAAAAGCGTATCGGCTGACGCATCTCCCCAGTGGTTCGCGATGAACAGTTCCTCTGCTTTGCCATTATCAACTCTTTTAGTGCGGGTCTTTTTTGCCGTTTGCCGCCGGTATTTCCTGTCCTATCTGTACCGCACCATTAACGCGGTGCCTGTCGCCGCGCTGGCCGT
>JAAUTD010000170.1 GCA_012031845.1 Synechococcaceae cyanobacterium SM1_2_3 | reverse complement strand
GTTCACCACTCAAGCACAAGCTCAGGCTGCGCTGCAGGAACGTCCGGAGCAGTACCTACCTTCGCACTCACGTGGTTCGCGCTGCGCCTAAGGCTCGCGGCATCCCCCGGCCCTCTCGCCCCGAGTCTGGTGGCTTCCTGCATGGTCTCGTTCCAGCAGCACCTCAACTCGAAGCAGTCGCAAGTGGAGATCGCGTATCTCGGCAAGGTCAAGACTTGCCGCTGTACGGCATCCCGTTTTGCCGTCAAAGACAATATTGATTGCGTCGGACTGCCAACCACCGCCGCCTGCCCCGTTAACCCAACCGCCCCGAGCGCCCACTGCGGCAGTTCCACCGCCAGCGCCACGGGCAGCAGCCCAGGCATCGGCGGGTCTGGAATGGATCAGAGCGCTGCTCACCACCACTCCGCCAATCACCGCCTGCGACCATTTGCCCAAACTGCGCAGAAATTCGCGCCGTTCCTGAGTAACCGGCTCATTGACGGAAGGTTGTTGCTGTACATCGTATTGATTGGTCATGTCGCTTCTCCGCTCCGCTTACGGGGCTTTTTTCGGTGCGGCTTCCGGCGCGGGTGTTGCTGCGGGTGCGGAGGTTGGCGCTCCTGCTTCCGGCGGCGGACCGGCATCTTCGATCATATTGGAGGTGTGCAGCGCCTGGACCCGCCAGCCGTCTTTTTCCTTCTTCAATACCGCCGAGACATTAAGGCCAAATTCACGCGGCTGCCCGGCTGATCCCGTGTCCTTCATGATGCAGGAGGCCATCAGCCAGCCGTGGTCACCGTCTTCGCCACCTGAAGTTTCCGGGCATTCGTAGCTCAGGGAACCGGCTTTGTAGGTCTTGAAAAATTCCTGATAGGTTTTTTCCACCTCGGCCTTGCCTTTCCAGAATTCACCGGTGCTAGTACCCATCAGCGCGACGTTGGCATTGTCGGCGTACAGCGCCATCAGCGCCTTGATGTCCTGCTTGTTCATTGCGTCATGATGTTGGCGCAGCATCGCCTTGAATTCGGCGCTGGCTTTTTCGACCAGATCGGCTGGCGCCGCCCAGGCGGGCGCAGTCAATAGGCAGCTCAATAACGCGGACAGTAAAACCTGTTGTTTCTTCATAAATACCTGACCTTTAGCATCGACTAATAAGCCCGGCTCATAAAACCGGGGATTGAGTGAAAAATACCAACGGACCTTGAGCTATCTTAGCTGAATATCCACTGAAAAAATCAGGCTGTAACCACACGCGCTGCAACCGCATCCCGCGCCAGTTCCTGCGCCGCCCGCTCCATTCGCCCGAACATGACCTTGTACAACTCGCAATACGGGTCTTTCTCGAACAGCGAGCCATAAACCGAGTAGGTGCGCACCGGACAGCCGCCGTGACAGAGCGAGAGGTAATTGCAGTCCAGACAATCGCGCTGAATCAATTGGATAGGCCGCTCATTGAATTGCTGGCGGGCCGGACTGTTTTGCAGCATTGCGCCAAAGTTGTCCGATTCAAAGATATTGCCGTAGTGATAATCCGGGTAGCTGGTGACCCAGCAGTCGCATTGCGCCACATAACCCCGCGCATCAATGGAAACCAGGGCATTGGCGCAGTTGTCGCCCCAGATGCACGGCAGAGTGGCCGGTTCGTGACTGAAATGCTGGAGCAGGGCGTCGAAGGGACCAACCCGGATGCCGCGCCGATGACCGCGCTCCAGCCAGACTTCGGCCAAATCCAGATAAAAGCGGCTGAGTTTTTCCACTTCTGCGACCGGCAGTTCCTTTTTGACCGCATTGGCTTCGCCGCCCGGAAATGGGGTATTGACCTGAAAATCGGTGATGCCCAGTTCGTCCACGAAATAGCCATAAAACCGCTCGGCGCCGATGTCCAGAGTCGCCTGATTGGGCACCGCGATCACCTGCACTTCAATCCCCGCCGCCCGCGCCTCCCGCACTCGCTGCCCCCAGATTTCGTTGTAGCTTTCCGGCCCTTGTCCCAACAGTTTGCGATGCAGATTGGGGTAATCCAGGGAAGTGCCGACGCTGTTGCCGAACATGCGGGCGATCACCGGATTCCAGCGCGAACTGTAGGCCAGCATATTGCTTTGCAGGCTGTGCGAGACCTCCTTGCTCCGGGCATCGGCTTCGCGCTGGATCAATTCCTGCGCCTGCTCGTACCAGCTTGGCGGCAATAGCATTGCTTCGCCGCCCTGCCAGTAAATCGTCAGTGACGCCAGCGATTTCTCCACCATCATGTCCAGCACCTTGCGGATCATCTCGCCCAAGCGATCCAGCGTAAGCCGATCATCGGTCTTGTTCTCGAAGCAGTATTCGCAATCGGCGTTGCATTGCAGGGTGGATAACAGAATTAAAGAAAAATGGCTTTTCATACGAAGGACTCCTGGGAAAAGGCGGGTATTCCTACAACGCCGACGGATTTATCTATGATTAAAGCAGAGTTATTCGCTCAGGACTTTCGCTTCAGGTTCAAAAACCGTTCGGGGTGAGCCTGTCGCAACCCCATTTTTTACCGATGAATACCCTTCGACAGGCTCAGGGCGAACGGATGGAGCGAAAGTCCTGTCGCTGTTTCCGGCAACCACTGCGAAATTGACAGGCTGGAAATCGCTATTTATCGTTGCCTCAAACATCACTCAACCTGCCTGATGGACACTCCAATTATGAAAACGCTACTGAACGCCGCCTTAATCGCCGCGCTAAGTCTCAGTGTCGGCGCTTGCACTATTGTCACCGATCCCAGTTCCGGTTCCAGCGCCAGCAGTGCCGGTTCCAGCAGCGCCGGGTTCATGAATCGCCAGCAGCAAATTACCGAATTCGCCAGGGCGAATCTGGAGCGGCTGAAGAAGGACATGGCGGCCGGTCAGGGCGAATATCTGGCTTCGTTGGCGACCTTGATGGGAGTGGAACCACAACGTCAGCCGGAATTTTTCGCCTTCGCCCAGAACAAGTTCACCACGCTGTTTCCCAACGACCAGACCACCGCTGATGACCTGCTGGCGGCGCTAAACCGTGAACTGCGCGCCGATCCGCGTTTCGGACAACGGCTGGCGTTGAACTGAGCCGCTGGTTATTGCAACGTGGTTGCTGGCGGGCGTTCTCCTGCTTGGGGTTTTATTTCCGGCAGTGAATGTCCGCGCCGATTCCGCCTATCTCGCCGAGTTGCTGCGCCGCGCTGACGCCGCCAATCTCGCAGCGCGGCGCGAATGGCAAAGCCTGCTGCATTATCGCCCTGCCGCTAATGGCGCAAGCGTCATCAGCGATGCCGATGATCCCCGCTTCTTTCTCGCCGCCACCGGCAAAACCAATCCGGTTGCCGAATTAGCTGCAACCTTGCGGGCTTTCTTCAGCACTGAATTAGTCGGCGCCGATCCGCAACCGGCGTCATGCGCTTTTATCGCCCGTTATCGCTGGCTGCAACAGCAGTTGCATTTCGATCCGCGCCGCTTAGCGTCGCCAGCCTGTCCGCGATTTCAGCAATGGCTGGACGAATTAAACCCGGCGTCAGCCACCTTAATTTTTGCGTCAGCCTATCTCAATAATCCCGCTTCGTTATTCGGTCACACCTTGCTACGGCTGGATCAGCGCGGCCAAACCGAACAAACCCGGTTATTGGCCTATACGATTAACTATGCCGCCGATGATTCGACCAGCAATGCGATGACCTATGTGGTGGATGGCATTGCGGGCGGCTTCAAAGGTGAATTTCGCATTCAGCGTTATTACGAATTGGTGCGCACTTACAGCGATTTGGAAAACCGCGATATTTGGGAATACCCGTTGAATCTGAGTCCGCCGCAATTGCAGCGACTACTGGAACATGTCTGGGAATTGCGCGGCATTCAGTTTGATTACTTCTTCTTTCGGGAAAATTGCGCCTGGCAATTGTTGACCTTGCTGGAAGCGGCCGATCCGGCTTTGCAATTGAGTGAAGCTTTCACTCTGTGGGCTTTGCCGGCGGACACGATTCGGTTATTAGCGCGGCAGCGGGATTTAATCGGGCCGATTACCGCCCGCCCGGCGCGGGGCACAGCGATCCGGCGTCGTTACGAGGCGCTCAAGGCTAATGAGCGACGCTTGACCCGGCAGTTGCACGCCGATCCGGCAGTGGCCGCTACGCCCGAATTTGCCCGATTGACCCCGGAACGGCAGGCGTTATTACTGGAACTGGCGCTGGATCAGCGCCAGCATCAGAAGACTGACGATGATCAGTTGCCGGTAGAAGCTATTACCCACGCCCTGTTGACCGCCCGCAATCAACGGACGGTAGCCGCCGCGCCGATCCGGATCGAACCCTACGCCACGCAGCCGGAAGCCGGTCATGCTTCACGGCGCCTGGGCATTGGCGTCGGCCAGCGTGACGGATCGCGGTTTGTGGAATTGAACGCCCGCGCCAGTTATCACGATCTGCTGGAACCGGACACGGGTTATACCCCCGATGCTCAAATCGAGTTGTTGAACATCACTCTTCGCCACTATCAAAACGGTGCGCTGAAGCTGGACCGGTTGACCTTGCTCGACATCATTTCAATACCGCCGATCAATGCGCTGTCGCCGCGCCCGGCCTGGCGCATTCACGCGGGCTGGGAACCGGTTCCGAACCCGGAATGCCGCGACTGCACTGCGTTTAATCTGAGCGGCGGGTTGGGCGCAGCGGCGGAAACCGGCTGGCCGTGGCGGACCGTGTGGTTTGCGCTGCCGGGACTGGAATTGGATTACAGCGACCGCTTTTCTGATGACTACCGAGCCGGATTTAGCACGGCGATTGGCGCGTTATTGCAACCGCTGGCAAATTGGAAAGTCATGGCGAGCATCAGTGAATTGAATTACCGCTGGGGTGAAACCAGTAGCGCGACACAATGGATCATTGAACAGCATTGGGCTTTGGAACGGGATTGGGCATTGCGGATGAATTGGCGATCTTTGGATGGCGCACATGAATTTGGAATGGGACTTTATGGCTATTTTTGAACCGGTTTTATTCATTAGGACTTTCGCTCCATCCGTTCGCCCTGACGCTTCGGCAAGCTCAGCGGCCGAAGGGCGTTCATCGGTTAAAAACGGGGTTCGACAGGCTCACCCCGCATGGTTTTTAAATCCGAAGCGATAGTCTTGAATACTTAATCTGAACCTGCTCACCCGGTATTGCGCATTCCCGCCGCCAGCGCATTGATAGTGCGCAGTAACGGCCGCAGCCAAATCGCTGCTTGCGCTGAATCCGCGCCCTGATCCCGCAATGCCTGCCGATAACGTCGCAACAGCATCACCTGAATATGATTGAGCGGATCCAAATACGGATTGCGCCGCTCCAATGATTTCGCCAGCGTCGGATTTTCCGTGAGTAACGCCGGGATTTGCGCTACTGCCATAATTTCCCGGCAGGTGCGCTCGTATTCATCGCGGAACCGCTGATAGATGCTGGTTTCAATGGCCGGTTCTTCGCACAGCCGGGCGTATTCGTGAGCAATACCCACGTCCACCTTGCTCAATGACATCTGGCTGTTATCGAGCAGGGCGCGGAAAAACGGCCAGTCCTGATACAGCTTTTGCAACATCGCCAGCCGTTCGGGATTGTCGCCGCGCAATTCCGCCAAGGCCGAGCCGATGCCGTACCAGCCCGGCAAGGTATGCCGCGCCAGCCCCCAGCCGAACATCCACGGAATGGCCCGCACCGAGTATTTGGAGCGGTCGCCTTTGGCCCGGTGCGAGGGCCGCGAACCGATGTTCAGTGCGCCGATTTCCGTCACCGGCGTGGCTTCGTAAAAATAGTCAATGAAGCCCGGCGTATGGTCGGTGAGATCGCGATAGGCCGCCTCGCCGCGCTTCGCCAGTTCAGCCATGACCGCCGCCGCGTCAGGCGGATCGGCGGGGACTTCCGCGACCAGATGACGGCTGGCTTTCATGACTCCGGTGACGCCCAGGGTCAGCTCATAAATGGCGGTTTCCAGATTCTGGTACTTGAACGACAGCACTTCGCCCTGTTCGGTGATCTTGATCGAGCCGCGCACCGTACCCGGCGGTTGCGCCAGAATGGCGTCGTGAACCGGGCCGCCGCCGCGTCCCACCGTGCCGCCGCGCCCGTGAAACAGCCGACAGCGGAATCCTCGCGCCGCCGCCAGTTCCACCGCCTGCTGCTGGGCCTGATACAAACCCCAGTTTGAAGCCAGAATGCCGCCGTCCTTGCAGGAGTCGGAATAACCGAGCATCACGTCCTGCGTTCCACCCGCCGCCGTCAACAGTTCCCGATAGGTCGGCTGATCCAGCAAGCGAGTCAACAGCACATTCACCCGCTTCAAATCGGCAATGGTCTCGAACAGCGGCGCAACCCGAACCGCGCAATGCCAGCCGCCATCGGCATGACGACCGGCCAGCCCGGCAAAGCTGGCCAGAAACAGCACTTCCAGCACATGGCTGGCTTCGTGGGTCATGGAAATGACGTAGGTATCAAAAGCGCGTGGGCCGATTTCCGCCGACATCCGCGCCATCACCCGGAATACGTCCAGCGTTTCCTGCGTCGCCGGGCTGAATGACTCGCAGTAGAGCAGCGGTGTTCCTGGCTGGGCGAGCAGTTCCCCGAGTACGGATAACCGCTCTTCTTCGGACAGGGCCGTGTAATCGGGCAGATTGGGCGCCATCGCGAAAATTTCCGCGACCGCCGCCGTGTGCCGCCCCGATTCCTGGCGCACATCCAGCGCCGCCAGATGAAAGCCAAAGGCTTCCGCCAGCCGGATTAAATCTTTCAACTCGCGGTCAGCCGCCACGCTGTCGCCATGCGCCACCAGCGAATCGCGGATCAAATACAGGTCGTCGAGAAATTCCTGGGCGGAGTCATAGCCCCAGAACGGCGTGATTGTCGCATCCGGGCGACCGTCAATCCGGGCGCGGAGGCGGTCGAGATTGTGTTGCAGCCGGTGAAACATCAGGAATAGTTTGCGCCGGTACGGTTCCTGGGCGTATTGCAGCGACGGATCGCGGAACAGAGTCGCCATCCGCCTGGCGTCGGCGTCCAGACTGGCGCTGAACGGCGGCGACGGCGTGACCAGCGAGCCGGAGTAGGTCAGGCTCCGGTTCAGCTCCAGCACCCGCCGCAGATATTCGCGCAAAATTTCCTGGGATTGCAGCCGCAACGCCAGCGCGGTGATGTCGGGGGTCACGAATGGATTGCCGTCGCGGTCACCGCCAATCCACGATCCGAACCGCAACAGGCAGGGAATCCGCACTGCCGCCTTGCCACCCTCGTCGCCGTAAACCGCATTTAACGCCCGCTCCAGATTGCGATACAGCGCCGGCAACGCCTGAAAAATGGACTCGCGGAAGTAATACAGCCCGTTCTTGATCTCGTCGCGCACCTGCGGCTTGTGGCTGCGGACTTCGTCAGTGTGCCACAGAATCTGTAGTTCGCCGCGCAATTCCTCCAGCACTTCCTGCTGCTGTAAGGCGTTGAGCGCTGGATTGTCGAGCTGGAGATTGGTCAAAAAATCTGGCGCTGGGTGCGCAGCAACACCCGGCGCTTGGCTTCGGTGGGATGGGCGGTGAATACCGGCATGAAGCTGATTTGATTGAGCAGAGTTTGCAACTGGCTGACAGTGACCCCGGCGGCGTGCAAGCTGCGCAAGGTTTCGTCGAAGGAGCCACGCCACAAGGGTGCGCCACTGCGCACCTGCTCACGGCGCTGCTGGTGCTGGAAATCTTCCTCAACGATGTTGGACAGGCTGAAATAGGTGTTGAACGCCCGCACTACCGGATTCAGGATTTCCGGGTTGAGCGCGGCGATGAACCGGGTCAGTCGTTCCCGCGCCTCGGCGTCATCCGGCTGGCGGCGTAATTCGCTAAACCCTTTGCGCAAGGTTTCCACCGCATCCAGCACCGGGCGACCTTCGCGGTCGCGCAAAATGTCGCCCAGCAGACGGCCTAGCAACTGGATGCGCTCGCGCAATGATTGATCAAATGGAGTCGGCATAAGGATTACCGTTAAGTGGGCAAATTTATGGGCGATGGAGACAACAATGGGAAGCTCACGGGTCTTACTTCGGTAGATTGCAAAGGAGCGGGCCGGTTCAGCCAGAATTGGTCCAGATCACCTGCGCCACCATAGCCAGGAAGACCGCGCCCGCCGTGAGCAGGATAGCGGCGAAGTTTGCGGGCGCTGTGAACCAAACCAGCGCCGACTCTTGGTT
>JAAUTD010000010.1 GCA_012031845.1 Synechococcaceae cyanobacterium SM1_2_3 | reverse complement strand
AAGCCGAAGAGGAGCGCTACGAACAGTTGAAACTGCGTATGCCGCTTTGAGCGGCCCTATTCATCCACGACCCCTTTGAGGGGTTCACCCAATAAGCCCCCGGCTTTGCCGGGGGTCATTTAACTTTCGCGTTCCATACCCATTTGCAGGGCGCCATTATTCAGCCCAATAATGCCTATCACCGCATGGCACGGATGCGCGGTATCACGCACCAGATACAGCAATTGTCGGCCTGGCGTCGGAAATTGGGGAATAGACCAGGTGTAACGAAAATAACGCCAGATGTCCCGCAGTGAATGCCCGGTAAATTTATCAATTTCTTCCGCAGTCGCCCATTGCAGATAAGGCCGAATTGCTGCTGCTAATGGGTCGTCATTTGCACCAGAGTTGCGGTGAGCGGACAATAACCGCGCATGGAGTTCAGCGCCTTCGGCGATTAAACAGGAGATGGATTTTTTACCGGAACGAAAGAAGGATTCTCCAGGCGCTTCACCCATTCACCGACTGCCGATTCCTTCAACTGCGCCTGAACCATCGGGCGGAACATGGCTTGAGTCTTGTTCTTTCCAACCGATTTGCTCCGGCGTCAGACTGCGGCGGCGCGGACGTTCCGCCACCAGTTCCAGACCATAACCCTCTTCGCGAATCTGCCAGCCCAGCCGCTCCAGATCGATCAACACCCGAACCGCCGCCTCATAAGCGGCAGCGGTAGGGCTATCCTCAGTCAGATGAGCGCGCATCCAGGCGATTTCCTCATGCAGCAGGGTTTGCCGATCCGGTTCATGATTGCGCTCAGCCGCATGGTTCAGGGCGCGGGCCAGGTTGAGAAAGCGTTCGGCGGCAATGCCTTGCAGGGGCGGGCTAATGGGGACGATCATGGCGAATGTGAAAATGAAAAAGGTTGGGGAATCGGAATTTCAGCGGGAATATCGGCAATCCATAGCAAACCGAGTGGAGGAAGGGTTGACGATCATTCAGGGTAAAGCAAGCGATTCGGAAGTTTTTTGCATTCCATTCATACCCAGGAGGTGGCGAATGGCTGAATTGATTGAAGCCGATGTTATGGATGAGGCGGCGGTGCAATGGGTGCTGCCGCCGGAAGACTGGCCGAAACTCGAACAACTGGTGACCGAGGACGATGAGCCGGTGGACAGCATTTACTCGGAGAAACAGCAGCGGTTGCTGACCGAAAGCCTGTATGCGGGCTGGGCCGGACCGGGCAACGAGCGGCCGTTTATCGCGCTGGCGAATGTGGGCCTGTTCTACCACATCAACCAGCCGCCCTATGTGCCGGATGCGCTGCTGAGTCTGGATGTGCGCCTGCCGGACGACATCTGGACTAAGGGCCATCGCTGCTACTTCACCTGGCTCTACGGCAAGCCGCCGGAAGTGGTGGTCGAGATCGTCTCCAACCGCATCGGCGGGGAAGAAGGCCGCAAACTGCGCGACTATGCCCGGATCGGCATTGACTATTATGTGATTCTGGACCCGGAGCGGCATTTGAGCGGTGAACTGCTGCGGGTCTATGAGCGTGGCGCATTGGGAAGCTACCAACGGTTGTCCGGCCCGTTCTGTTTTCCAAAGGTCGGCCTGGGCGTCACACTATGGGAAGGCGTTTACGAAGACCGGCGCGATTGCTGGCTGCGCTGGGTGGATGCTGATGGTCGCCTCATTCCGACCGGTGCGGAGCGCGCCGAACAGGAACGGACGATTGCACAACAGGAACGCCAGCGGGCCGACCGGCTGGCGGCCAAATTGCGGGAACTGGGGATTGATGTGGATTAACACCAGCCATTTTTGCTTTGCCACAACGATAACCCGCCGGAAGGCGGGTTTTGCTTGCGGATGAGGCTGGCCCAGGATCACATTGAGCAGTTCAAGCCTTGTTGCGGTGCGGCTGGGTTATACTTTTCGTCCATATCGTGCGATTTGGCAATCCGCGCTGCCGCTCTCTCCATTATTCGACGACCCTTCATGGACAAGACTTACGAACCTCAGGCCATTGAACCCCGCTGGTACGCTTTCTGGGAGGAACAAGGCTATTTCGCCCCCAGCGGCCACGGATCGCCCTACTGCATCATGATCCCGCCGCCGAATGTGACCGGCACCCTGCACATGGGCCACGCTTTCCAGGACACGATCATGGACGCGCTGACCCGCTATTACCGGATGAAAGGCTGCAACGCGCTGTGGCAGCCGGGCACCGATCATGCCGGCATCGCCACCCAAATGGTGGTGGAGAGGCAACTGATCGGCGAAGGCAAGACCCGTCACGATTTAGGGCGCGAGGCGTTTATCAACCGGGTCTGGTCGTGGAAAGCGGAATCGGGCGGCACGATCACCCGCCAGTTGCGGCGGATGGGCGCGTCGGTGGACTGGGCGCGGGAACGCTTCACGATGGACGAAGGACTGTCAGCGGCAGTGCGCGAGGTCTTCGTGCGGCTGTACGAGGAAGGCTTGATCTATCGCGGCCAGCGGTTGGTGAACTGGGACCCGGTGCTGCATACCGCTGTATCTGATCTCGAAGTGGTCAGCGCCGAAGAACATGGTTTTCTTTGGCATATTCGCTATCCGCTGGCCGAAGGCGGCGGCGATCTGATCGTCGCCACCACCCGCCCGGAAACGATGCTGGGCGATACCGCCGTCGCGGTTCATCCCGACGATGAGCGATACAAACATCTGATCGGCTTGAAGGTGGCCCTGCCGCTGACCGACCGGCAGATTCCGATCATCGCCGACGACTACGTTGATCCGAGCTTCGGCTCCGGCTGCGTCAAAATCACCCCGGCGCATGATTTCAACGATTACGCGGTCGGCCAGCGTCACCAATTGGAGATGATCAACATCTTCACCGCCGACGCCAAAATCAACGACAACGGCCCGGAGAAATATCGCGGTTTGGATCGGTTTGAAGCCCGCAAGCGCATCGTCGCCGATCTGGAAGAACTGGGACTCATGGACGAGATCAAGCCGCATAAGCTGATGGCCCCACGCGGCGACCGCAGCCACGCCATTGTCGAGCCGTTCCTCACCGATCAGTGGTACGTCAAAACTGCGCCGCTGGCCGGTCCCGCCATCGCGGCGGTCAAGACCGGCAAGATCAAGTTCATCCCGGAAAACTGGGAAAAAACCTATTTTGACTGGATGAACCGGATTGAAGACTGGTGCATCAGTCGGCAAATCTGGTGGGGCCACCGCATTCCCGCCTGGTACGACGAGCAGGGCGCGGTCTACGTCGGGCGCGACGAGGCCGAAGTCCGCCAGAAACACCAGATCGGCGCGGAAGTGAAGCTCACGCAAGACTCCGACGTGCTGGACACCTGGTTTTCTTCCGCGCTGTGGCCGTTTTCGACGCTGGGCTGGCCGGAACAAACCGAGGCGCTCAAGACCTTCTATCCAACCAGCGTTCTGGTCACCGGCTTCGACATCATCTTCTTCTGGGTGGCGCGGATGATCATGATGGGCCTGAAGTTCATGGACGACGTGCCGTTCCGCGAGGTGTACATCCACGGTCTGGTGCGCGATCACGAAGGCCAGAAAATGTCGAAATCCAAGGGCAACGTGCTGGACCCGCTGGATTTGATTGACGGCGTGGCGCTCGACGATCTGATTGCCAAGCGCACCAGCGGGTTGATGCAGCCGCAAATGGCCCCGCGTATTGAGAAAGCCACCCGCGCCCAGTTTCCCAATGGCATTCACGCCCACGGCACTGACGCGCTGCGTTTCACCTTTGCGTCGCTGGCGACCACGGGCCGGGACATCGTGTTCGACATGGGCCGGGTCGAAGGCTACCGCAACTTCTGCAACAAGCTGTGGAACGCCGCCCGCTATGTGCTGATGAACACCGAAGGCAAGGATACCGGCTTGAGCGGCGGCGAGATTGAACTCAGCCCGGCGGATTGCTGGATTCTGTCGCGGTTGCAACAGACCATTGCTGACGCCAATGCAGCTATGCAGGACTACCGGCTGGATCAACTGGCGCAGGCGATTTATGACTTCACCTGGAATGAATACTGCGACTGGTATCTGGAGCTGTCCAAGCCAGTGCTGACTGATCCCGCCAGTACCGAAGCGGCGCAACGTGGGACACGGCAAACACTGGTTCAAGTGCTGGAAACCCTGTTGCGATTGCTGCATCCGCTGATGCCCTTCATCACCGAGGAAATCTGGCAGCGGGTCGCGCCGCTGGCCGGGAAAATCCCCCCCAGCCCCCCTTTGCAAAAGGGGGGTGGCGAAGCCGGGGGGATTTCGATCATGAGCCAACCCTACCCCGAAGCCGATCCCGCTCTCGTAAACCCGGCAGCCGTCGCCGATATTGAATGGCTGCAACAATTCCTGCTGGGGGTGCGCCGCATCCGCGCCGAAATGAACATCGCGCCGGGCAAACCGCTTCCGGTGCTGTTGCAGCACGGCGCGAATGAAGATCGGGAACGGCTGGAACGGCATCAACGGGCATTACGAACGCTGGGCCGGTTGGAATCCATGATCTGGCTCGGTGAGAACGATGCTGCGCCGGATTCCGCCACCGCGCTGGTCGGCGGCATGAATATCCTGATTCCGATGTCCGGCCTGATTGACAAAGCAGCGGAAAGCGCCCGCCTTGACAAGGAAATCGCCAAGCTGCGTCAGGAATGCGAACGCGGCTCCGCCAAACTGGGCAATGCGGATTTTATTGGGCGCGCCCCAGCGGCGGTGGTGGAAAAGGAACGCGCCCGCATGGCGGAACTCCAAATAGCCGTAACCAAGCTGGAACAGCAGTTGGTGCGCATTCGGCAACTGTGATCTGTGAAATAACTCCCGACATTAAGACAAGGAACCATCATGGAATTGAAAGACTTAGGCAATATCAAAAAACCGAATCTGGGAAAAACCGTCACTCAGGTCGCCACTCTCTATAATCCGCGCACCTGGAAAGAAAAAGGCTTGTGGTGGACTGCGGGGCTGTTTGTGGTGACTTATGTGATTGTCGTGGTGGTGCTGGGCTTCATCTGGTCGCGCTCGCCCGGCGAATTTGATGTCTGCGAGAACGCACTGGCTCTCGATCAAAAAAGCGGCAAGAAATTCGAAGTGTGTGGCAATAATTTGCCCGATGATCAGAAAACCAAGAGAAAACCGGTCTCTGGTTATGTCACCACCGCTGCGGCGATTCACATTGCTGAAACTTTACTCAATAAGCCCGGTGGCTATCTCAGTAATGACATTACTCCGCCCGGCGTCTATCTGGACAACATCCCTAATTGGGAATTTGGGGCGCTGACTGAATTACGCGATCTGGCGCGTTCTCTGCGCAATGATTTCAGCCGTTCGCAAACCCAGTCGGTTGAAGACAAGGATTTGCAGACCGCCGAAGCCCGGTTTAATTACGACACCAAATCATGGATTCTGCCTTCCACTGAATCGGAATACCATTCTGGAACAGTAGCGCTATACAGTTACCTGCACCGACTGGCCGACGAAAGGGCTTTGGATGGCCAGTTTTTTACCCGCGCTGACAACCTGAATGTTTATTTGGCCGTAGTCGCGCAACGGCTGGGCAGCTTTGCGCAACGGTTGGCCTCCAGTGTTGGCGTGACCCGGTTTGATTTAAATCTGGCTGGCGATCCCAATGCTCACCAATCCACGCCTACCCCGGAACAGGCGCATATCAAAACTGACTGGTTCAAAATAGACGACGTGTTTTTCGAGGCGCGGGGCTACACCTGGGCCTTGCTGCACACGTTAAAGGCGATTGAAATAGATTTTAGCGATGTGTTGCAAAACAAGAATGCGCTGGTTTCGCTCAAGCAGATTATCCGCGAGCTGGAGAATACCCAAGCATTTATCTGGAGTCCGATGATTCTCAATGGCACCGGTTTTGGACTGATGGCGAATCACTCGCTGATCATGGCCTCGTATATCTCCCGCGCCAATGCGGCGATTATCGATTTGCGCAATCTGCTGTTGCAGGGCTGAAATGGCTGATTTCAATACTCACCTAATGGGAGCGGCGGTAGTTAGCGGACTGGCCGCCACGGTATTGGTCATGACTGGCGTTGCGCCCCATCAGGCGGTGATCGGCTATTTCACGCTCGGAGTCATCGGCGGGTTGTTGCCGGATATTGATTCGGCCACTTCTATTCCAGTTCGTATTGCTTTTAACGTGCTGGCGGTCGTAGCCGGTTTTCTGCTGGTGTTTACCTTCGGCGCCCACTATTCATTACTGGAGTTGGTTATTCTCTGGCTCGGCTGTTACTTTGGCATTCGTCACGGCTTGCGAAAATTATTCATCCGCTTTACCACCCATCGCGGCTTGATTCATTCGATTCCGGCAGGCATTGGCTTTGGCTTAATCGCTGTGGCTATTGCCTGGCATGGATTTAACACCACCGCCATTCATGCCTGGTTTTGTGGCGTTTTTGTGCTGTTAGGCTTTCTGGTTCATTTGCTGCTGGATGAGTTTTACAGCGTTAATCTGTATGGAAAGAAACTGCTGAAAAGCTCATTTGGCACGGCTTTTTGTTTGGGCAATCTCAATCAACCACTGGGCACGGTGGCGCTGTACGCCACCGTGATCGGACTGTTTCTGTTCTGTCCATCGCCCCGGCCCTTTGCCGATTTGATGCTGGATCACAAAACTTATCAGGGCGTGACCCAGCGGCTTTGGCCGGGCGAAACCTGGTTTGCGGGATTTCTGCGCCGGGTGACGCCCACAGGTCTCGCGGGTCGCTGAACGACGGTTTTGATGCGGTTCAGACGACCCATTGCCCGCGCCATGCCCAAATCCGGCCCATAAAAACGGGGTTCGCGCTTGACCGTGCTGGTCGTGGCGCGAACCCCGCGATTTATTCCGGCGTCAACAGGACTTTCGCTCCATCCGTTCGCCCTGACGTTTCGACACGCTCAGCGGTCGAAGGGCATTCATCGGTTATAAAAACGGGGTTCGACCGGCTCACCCCGAACGGTTTTTGAACCTGAAGCGAAAATCCTGATCATTAAACGTCCGGCCCCCAGCCGAACACTTCCACGGCGCGGAACAGATCGTTATCGGTCACCATGCCGACCGGCTTGCCGTCCATCTCGACCACGACTCGACGCACATTGGCCTCGGCCATGCGCTGCGCCGCTTCCGCCAATGACATTTCCCGCTTGACCGTCACTAGCGCCGGTGGTGACTTCACTGACCTGCACCCGCGCCGGTGAGCGGTTGACGCTGATGATTTTCTTCAGCACGTCGCGGTCGGTCATGATCCCCCACTGCCCGCTGGCGTCTGGTTCAACCATCACCGCGTTCACCCCCTTTTCGATCATCAGGTGCATGGCGACGTTGACCATTTCATCATTTTTGACGCTCACCACCGGGGCCATGATGCCGCCAACAGTGTTGGGCAACCGGCCTGAGGCGATCATCGCCGCCAGCGGATCAGCCACGCGGGCGGCTTCCAGCAGCTTGCGGGCTTCGTCCAGGGCGCGGCGGCGGCGGTCAGCTTCCTCGCGCAGCACCGGGCCGTATTCCTTGATCTTGACGATGATCAGATCCGCGAATTTGCTGGTGGGCACCTCGGTGCCGCCTTCCATCTGCCGGGCGAAGTCGTAAGTCACCGTTTTATCGGCGATGACCTTGGTCAGCGCGGTTTCGATCAGTTCGGCGGCTTCCTTCCAGCCCATGTATTCCAGCATCATCACTCCGGACAGCAGCAGCGAGCCGGGGTTAACCTTGTCCAGATTGGCGTACTTGGGAGCAGTGCCATGAGTGGCCTCGAACACCGCAACATGGTCGGCCATATTCGCGCCCGGCGCGATGCCGATACCGCCCACTTCCGCCGCCACCGCGTCGGAAAGGTAGTCGCCGTTCAGATTCATGGTGGCCAGCACCGAGAATTCTTCGGGGCGCAGTTGCAACAACTGGAAATGATGTCGGCGATGCGATCCTTGATCACCACCTTGCCGGGCGGCTGCTTGCCGCCGTAGACGCTGTACAGTTCGTTCTCGGTAATGGTCTGATCCGGGAATTCATCCCGCGCCAGTTCATAGCCCCAGTTACGGAAAGCGCCTTCCGTAAACTTCATGATATTGCCCTTATGCACCAGGGTCACGCTGTCGCGGTTGTGGTCAATCGCGTACTGAATCGCCTTGCGCACTAGCCGCTTGGAGGCAAACGGTGAAATCGGCTTGATACCCAGACCGGCGGCGTCGAAAAAGGTCGCGCCCATCTCTTCGCGCAGGAATTTGGCCAGCTTGACGTTTTCCGGCGAGCCGGACTGATATTCGATGCCGGCGTAAACGTCCTCGGTGTTCTCACGGAAGATCACCACGTCTACTTTTTCCGGGAAGCGCACTGGCGAGGGTACGCCGGGGTAATAGCGCACCGGACGGACGCAGGCGTATAAATCCAAATCCTGGCGCAGCGCCACATTCAGCGAGCGAAAACCACCGCCGACGGGCGTGGTCAATGGCCCCTTGATCGCCACCACCAGTTCCTTGATGGCTTCCAGGGTTTCATCGGGGAAGTAGTTGCCTTCGTACAGTTCTGCGGCTTTTTCGCCGAGATAGATTTCACACCAGTGAATTTTGCGCTGACCGGCATAGGCTTCCTCAACCGCCGCATCCCAAACCCGCAACGAGGCTTTGGTAATGTCGGGGCCGATGCCGTCGCCTTCGACGAAGCCGACAATCGGTTGATCGGGAACATTGAGTTTGTCGTCCTGGACGGTAATTTTTTCGCCGACCGTGGGAATGCGAATATGCTTGTAGGCCATAAGCCCTCCTTCTTATTAGTAGGTTGCCACTGGTGCTGAATGGTGGGTGTGCGGCGGCTGGGGAGAGCCGCCAAGATCGCTGAAAATCGTTGATAAACTTACACGCAAACCGTGGGAGTGTCCATGCTGAACCCGTCGCCCCGCCGGTCCGAATCACGCTCTGGAGTAACGATATCGCCATGACTCTCAACGAATTGCGCTACATCATCGCCGTTGCCCGCGAGCGGCATTTTGGCCGCGCCGCTGATGCCTGCCATATCAGTCAACCGTCGCTCAGCGTGGCGGTGCGCAAGCTGGAGGACGAGTTGGGCGTGATCCTGTTTGAGCGCGGCGCAGGCGAGGTCGCGGTGACGCCGGTGGCCAGCGCATTGCCGAACAGGCGCGGCGGGTGCTGGATGAAGCAGCAGTCATTCGGCAAATGGCCGCTCAGGGTCAGAATGAGCTGGCCGGAATGCTGCGGCTGGGGGTGATTTACACCATCGGCCCTTATTTGTTGCCGCATCTGATTCCCCGGCTACACCGGCGCGCGCCGGAGATGCCGTTGCAGATTGAAGAAAACTACACGGCAGTATTAAGCGAGCGGCTGAAGGATGGCGAACTGGATGTGCTGATTCTGTCGTTGCCGTTCACTGACGCCGGAATCGCGACGCAAGCGGTGTACGAAGAGCCGTTCGTGGTGCTGATGCCGACCGGTCATCCGCTGGAACAGGCGGAGATCATTGATGCGCCCACCCTGGCGCAACAGGATTTGCTGCTGTTGGGTCCCGGCCATTGCTTCCGCGATCAGGTGTTGCGGTTCTGCCCGGAATGCGACCGCTCCACCAGCACGATGGGGAACATGCGACGCACCCTGGAAGGCGGTTCGCTGGAAACCATCCGGCTGATGGTGGCGACCGGGGTTGGGATCACGGTGCTGCCGTACACTTCGGTCAGTGGTTATGCCCACGCCAGCGATTTGCTTAGCGTTCGCCCTTTGCCGCGCCAGCGCCGATGCGAGTCGTCGCCCTGGCGTGGCGCAAGAGCTTCCCGCGCAATGCCGTTATTCCGCTGCTGACTGCCGCGATTCACGCCTGTCCGCTGGGCGAAGCCGTGCGGTTGCTGGAATAACCCCTGCGTCGATCCAGATTGCCGAGTCAAACCACCCCGGCGCTGACGCGCCACCCCTTCTTATCCAAGGAGGGGAAAATTTATTCCCTTCCAGCAGGATCAACAACTCGAAAAAAACTGCTATACAACTTAAATTCTGATTGTCTTCAGCCAGGCTTTAACAGCTAAAGGATTTTTGAAATTTTTCAGTTCATGCTGAATCCGCATAATGGATAGCTGCATATCTTTAATATCGGCATCCAATTTTTTCAGCAATTGTTTGGGCGATAACTTGAAGTAGGGCGGCATCTCAAGCTGCATTTTGAAGCCCATTTCATATTGCTCAATTTCCTGCTGTAGCTCATCGAGTTGTTGTTGAAGAATGATATTGAAATGTTTTAAGCGATCTTCAGCAATGTTGTTGATCTGGTTTTGGTCAATTTGCTCAAACTCCAGTTGCAGAGAGAGCAGTTGCAGTAAATCCTTTTTGGCGTAAGCCACATTAACTTGCTGCATGATTCTGGTTTTACGCTCCCGTTCAACCTCGTCCAGTTCACGGTCTGGATGCAGCGCGGCGGCCAGTTGCCGAAAAACCGCTTGAATGGACTTGCTGATATTTTGTTCTTCCTGCTGTTGCTGGGCTTCCTTTTCAAGCTGTTTTGCCGACTTTTTGCGCGGCTTGCGCTTTTGTTCATTTTCCCTTTGCTGATCTTCTTTCTCCCGCAGTTTTTCTTCCAGCACCGCGCTGAATTTTTCTGGGGAACTGACATCCACCTCATCGGCAATTTCTATATCAAACATATCCTGAAACATGCTTTTCATCAGGTCGCTAACCGCTTCATTCATCTGCTGATCCTGGCTATCAAAATCCGTTTCATTGTATTTGTTGTACAACTCTTTGAGTTCATCCTTGCCGTGTTGCTCAATCAATTCCATAGTTATATCGCTGATCACATATTGAATTTTATTCTTGTCGGTTTTCTTAAACTGTTTATCGCAGTACGTGGCGTCCAGCAGATGCACCAGTTCAACGCGATAGTCGTTATAGCGATCCCAAAGTGTTTCATATTCGCCGCTTATCCGCTGATGATATTGCGGAACCGCATCTTGCCATTCCTGCAACAGCTTTTTTTGCGCATCAATTTTCTTGGTCAGACTATTAAATTTCTTTTGCGCCTGAGATAAGACCGTTTTCTCGGCTTTCTCAACAATTCGAACCGTTTTTTGGTTGCTAGTGGTCATAACGTGACTCCAAATGTTAAATAATTTTATTAAGCCCGTAGCCCGTAGGATGCGCTGAGGTACGAAGCGCATCATTCGCGACCGATGCGCTTTCCTTCGGTCAGCGCATCCTACATCTGTGTTCCTTTTCAACCATCGAACAGACTGGTTTTGCCGGTGTCTTCCACGCCCGCCCGCCGTTGTGCTTCATTCGGTTGCGGCAACTCCGCCGCCGTGAATAACGCCCCCGCTTTGACCTTTGCCAACAGCGCCGCCAGTTCCGGTTGCAGATCAAGCGTGTGATCCAGCACCCACAGCAGTTTGAGCAACTCCTCGTCGAATTCCCAACGCTGCGGGCGAATATCATCTAGCGGTGAAGATTTCTTGCCGGAGCGGTCGCGCATCCGGTACGCCAGCCACGATTTCACTACTTCAAAGCCGGAAATGCTGAAGGTCCAGATTTGCGGGCGCACCGGCGCGAACCGTCCTTTGCCGATGCGCAATTCCTGCATGGCCGGATCGTAGTCGAAGCGGTCGGGATAGTCCGCCGGGTCGGACGGCGTGCCGACTTGACAGCGGGCCAGACCGGGCGGAACGCGCCCCGGTTTTGCGCCGGGCGGGATAAACCGTTCGCCGTAGGTGTGCAGCCAGATTAAGCGCCGACCCAAGGCCGCGCCTTCGGCGAACAGCGCCGCATCTTGAGTCAACGGCAAACGCGGGCCGGGCAAGGCCAGTTCATCCCAGAAGGTGTTGACGTACTCCGGCGTCGCCAGCAGCGCGTAGGCGTAAGCGAACAGGTCTTCGGCGCTAACCGGCTGACCGTAACCTTCGCTCAGAAACTCCAGCAGACCCGCCGTGATATTGGCCTGCGTCGCGGCGGCATCACGCCAGAATGGAATCACATCCTTCGCGCCACGATTGCAGAAGTGATCCATATCAGGAATCAGCGCCGTAGCAACAGCAGCAGAGCCTTTTCCGAGAGTTTTTGTCCACAAGCCGCACATGAAAACCTGCCGGTCGCTGTAGCTTCGATGCAAGGTTGGTCGCAAGTAATCGCCAACCCGGTTATCAAGCAGAGCAAAACGCCGATCAAAACTGCGAAAGGCGTAGCGGCTGGATTGAGGAATCGGCGCGTTCGGTTCGAGACTGGCGAGCGACGGCAAGCGGGTATTTTTATCGCTCAAGCTGGGATAACTACCCGTCACTTTGCGGTCGCGACTTTCCTTGAACGCCGTTCTGCGATCTTTGAGTTCTTTCGCGGCCAACAGCGCCCGCCAACGCTGTTCCAGCACCTCAGCCGTTTCGCCAATCGGCCAACTGCGTTTGAACTGCACCCCGTTTTCCTGCCACGGAAACAGGTCTGCCACCAGCGGCCAGTCGAAATATGGGCTGCCGGTCAGGGGTAAAAAGGGCGCGTTCCAATCGGTTGGGCATTCCTTCCACGCCACATCAGCGAAGCATTCAATCTGGCTTAACCGTTCAAATTTGGCCGCTTGCGATCCTTCAATCCGGCTGTAATGCACCGTTGCGGGCGTATCGGATCGCGGTTCGCCGTAGCGCGTCCCGATGGCAATGGCGACCGGGGTTTGAATGGCGAACACGTTATCGGTTTTGCGCGCCCCCAGATTGTCGCCTTCCAAATCCAGAATCCACAGTTCATCAAAGGTCTGGCGCATCAGACGGCGCATGGCGGCAAAGCCCGGCCCGGCCAGATACGAGGCCGCCGTGATAAAGCCGACGATGCCCGGCCCACCTTTACTCTCGAACACTTTCCACAGCGCCCAGCGCCAAAAATAGACGTAGTCGTTGTATAGATTCTTGGCGTGCAGCCCCAAACCCAGCGCGTTCAACGGCGCGATGAAATCCTGAAGGAGGCCCGCGCCGTCGCGGTGATCGTCGCCGTAGCGAATCCAGCCGCCTTTCCGCGCTGTTTGCGCCGCCTCATCAAGCGCGATGGTCTGCCGGTCATAGGGCGGATTGCCCAGACAGACCAAAACCGCCGTTTCCGCCTTCACTTTCTGCGCCCGCCGATGCTCCTCGCCCAAGGCTTTATAGGCCAGCGGCAAATGACCGGGCGGCGCAGCGTTGGGCGGTTCCAGGGTGTCGGTGAGATACACATGCGCCCCATCGGCGGGCAAGGTTCCGCCTTCCGCCAGCACCCGCTGACTGAACCGCAAATGCGCCACCGCATACGGCCCAACCAGAATCTCGAACGCATGGATATTACGCGCCCCGACCGTCGCCGCTTGCGCCCGCATTCCCGGCCCCTGGTTTTGCGCGACCCGCGCCAGCGCATGATCCAGCGCGGCGAGAATATAAGTTCCGGTTCCGGCAGCCGGATCGAGCGTGACCACTTTCGGATCGACAAAGGAAAATTCCGCATTGAACCGGGTTTCCAGCAACTCGCCGATCAGCGCGACCTGAGCGTGAACGACAGGAACGGGGGTGTAATAGACGCCGCGATCCTTGCGCATTTTCGGGTCGTAAACCGCCAGAAAATCCTCATAGAAATACAGCCACGGATCGCCGGGCGTCTTGCGAGCCAGCGCCGCCGGGTCTACCGCCGCGATCACCCGTTCCAACACATTGACCGGCGTTTCGATTTCCGCCCGCGCCCGTTGTCATCGGCCAGGATTTTCAACGCCCTCCGCCAAATAAAACCGTGTTGCGGGCGCAAGGTTTTGGTGGCTTGCGCGGTGGACAATTCGACCGCGCCCGACCATTGCGCCAGCAGCAAGGCATAGGTCAAGGTCTGGGCGTAGGCGTCGGCGAATTGCGCATCGTCGGCGTCGGGAAACAGGTAATGCCGCCAATCCACCGCCAGCGCCGCCAGATTGGACGCCGGGTCTTGCAGCGCCGCCAGCACTTCGGCGCGTAACAGGCGACACAGCGGCGCCAGGGTTTCCGCCAAGTCGCGAGGCGTCGCGGGTGCGCTCGGCTGCCACAGCAGAAAATCCCGCAGCAGCGCAAACACCGCCGCCGCGTCCGTCTCGCTGACCGCATTCTTGCCGTCAGCGGTGACATCGCCGCTCAGTCGCGCCAGCCGCCCGATCCGCTCGCCGTTGCGATACAAGGCCCACTGATTGCCGTCGGTGTAAAACAGGTTGGGCAAATCGCGGAATTTCTCCCACTGCGCCTTATCCGCCGCCTTGAATTTGGCCGGGTCCGCGCCTTTGCCGGGCGCTTTCAACTCCAGATAACCGGCCAATAACGACTGCGTAATGACGCCGACATCCGGGCGACCCGACCGCTCGCGATCCTGCACCTCAGTCAGAATTTCCACCGGCAGATTCAGCAGCGCCGCCGCGCCATTCAGCAGCGTGATGATCGGCGCTTTCAACTGATCTTCGGGATTGAAATGCAGCGGCACGGCGAATTTGCCGGTTAATTCAGCGGCAAAGGCGGCGAGCAGGGCGGTGAAGGGCATGGCGGGCGTGGTGGGCGTGGGGTTTATGATGAGAGTGTAATAGCAGCCGGTAGGATGCGCTGAGGCACGAAGCGCATCATTTGCGACCGATGCGCTTTCCTTTGGTCAGCGCATCCTACATCGGTATCCCTCAGGACTTTCGCTTCGGATTCAAAAACCGTTCGGGGTGAGCTTGTCGAACCCCGTTTTTAACCGATGAGTGCCCTTTTGACCGATGCGCTTTCCTTCGGTCAGCGCATCCTACATTTGTATCCCTCTTTAACCATCGAACAGGCTGGAATCGCCCGCCAAGCTCACCAGCGGCAATAACCGCTTCAGGCCAGCCGCCAGCGCCGTCGGCTGATCGGCCCGCAAGGTCAGATGTCCCACCTTGCGCCCCGGACGCGGCGCTTTGCCGTAAGCGTGGTAATGCGCGCCCGGCACGGCCAGCACCGCCGCTGGTTCCGGCAGTTCGCCAATGCAGTTGAGCATGATGGAATGACCGACGGCGGCGGTTGCGCCCAGCGGCCATCCCAAAATCGCCCGCAAATGATTCTCGAACTGGCTGGTTTGGGCGCCTTCCAGCGTCCAGTGCCCGGAATTGTGAACCCGTGGCGCCATTTCATTGGCGATCAGGCGACCGTTGTGGACGAAAAATTCGATAGCCAGCAACCCGGTGTAATTCAATCGATCCAGCAAGCGGGCGGCGTAGTCCCAGCCCAGTTGTTCCAGCGCCGGATCGAAAAAGGGCGCTCGCGACAGCCGCAAAATTCCGTCGCGATGGTGGTTTTCCACCAGCGGATAAAACGCAGTTTCGCCGGTGCGGCTGCGCACCGCCAACACCGACACTTCGCGCTCGAACGGCACGAATCCTTCCAGAATCAGCGGCGCGTCGCCCAACGCCCGCCAGGCTGGTTCCAGATCTTCGGTGTGACGCAATATCCGCTGACCTTTGCCGTCATAGCCCAGCCGCCGGGTTTTCAGCACGGCGGGCAGTCCCAGCCGCGCTACGGCGCTGACCAGTTCTGGCCCACTGTCAACGGTGGCGAACGACGGCGTGGGGATGCCTAATTGCTGAAACAGGGATTTTTCGGCCAGACGATCCTGCGCGATTGCCAGCGCCTCGGCGGGCGGATAGAACGCCACCTGTTGTTGCAGAACTTGGGCAGCCGCAGCCGGCACGTTCTCGAAATCAAAGGTGACCACATCGGCCCATGCGGCTAATGATTCCAGCCCCAGTCTGGCGTCGTAATCACTTTGAATCGTGAAGGCAAGCTGCCCGGCGCAAGCGTCAAGGGCAGGATCGAGGATTTGAAAGCGAAAACCGAGCGGATAACCGGCCAACGCCAGCATTCGGGCCAGTTGACCGCCGCCCACAATGCCAATTTTCATGATGCAGGACTGCGGGGATCAGGCTCGCTTAATACCCGTGCGGTTTGCCGGGCGCGGAACTTGCGCACCGCTTCACGAAGGGCCGGGTATTGGTTGCCGAGAATGGCGGCGGCTAATAAAGCCGCATTAATCGCGCCGGCCTTGCCAATAGCGAGCGCGCCGACCGGGATGCCGCCCGGCATCTGGACGATGGAGAGCAGCGAATCCAGGCCATTCAGGGCTTGTGACTGCACCGGCACGCCCAGCACCGGCAATACGGTTTTAGCCGCAACCATGCCCGGCAGATGCGCCGCGCCGCCTGCGCCAGCAATGATGACTTGCAGCCCTCGCGCCTCGGCTTCGGCGGCGTATTCAAACAGCAAATCAGGCGTGCGATGGGCGGATACGACCCGGACTTCATAAGACGCGCCCAGTTCATCCAGAGTATTCGCTGCATGTTCCAAGGTGTTCCAGTCGGAACTGGAACCCATGATTAAGCCCACCAGTGGATTCATAACGGTTTATTCGCATTCATCGCAGAATTGAAATCGGTGACCATCCGCTGATCAGCCATGCACGCACTGGTAGTGAATCACATCGGGATTGTTATCCGTCACCGCCTGGCCCAGGCAGATAATTCCACTGTCGTGCAGGGTGAATTCTTCGCGCCGCACAAAGAAGCGCGAACCGTTATCCAGCAACAGATAAGTGCCGTTGGTGCTGCGATCCGCCAGAATAAATTTACCCTGACGGAACTCAATCACGGCATGACTGCGCGACACCAGTTCCCGGTCTACGATCAAGTCGCAGCGCTCGCCGCGACCGATAGTAAAAGGGTGGGTGCTCGGCGATAACTCCATGCTGTGGCCGCGATAGTTCAGCACCAGCCGCATAAAGATCAGATTACGCAACTCTTCCTGAAGCCCGGTAGCCATCTGGGTCAGGCTGGTAGATTCATGCCAGATGACCTCGAAAATCTCGATTTCATCCTGCTTGCCCTTGACGTAGACCCGGCCCTGACTGCGGGTGATGGCTTCCAGATCCGGCGGCAACAGTTCAACCGTTTCGCGGGTGGTGATGATCTGATCGGCTTTGGCGGCGGACGTCATCCGGGCGCGACATTGACGGCGTCGCCCACGATATCGTTGTTTTCAATTTCGAGAATCGGGCCATGATGCAGACCAATGCGCACGGCGATGTTCAAAACAGACAATTCCCAGACATCCTTAAGACCCCGGTGCATGGCGCAGGCGGCCCGCACCGCCTGTTGTGGCGTCGGGAAGCGACTCATGATCTCGTCGCCGATAGTTTTAATGACCAGTCCGCCCTCATCGCTGGTTTTCTGGGCAAGCACCTCCAGCGCACGCGCAATCAATGATCGGGCTTGAAGATCGCCTTGCTGCTCAAACAGCCGGGTGCTGCCGCTGATGTCAGCGAACAACACGGTTGCCGAAACCGGCGGCGGCGCGGCGGCGCGTCCAGTCAATCCCGATATCAGGTGTCCTAACTTGTTCTTCATGTGTGCCACTCTCCAACCCCGATAACTGCATGCTTCAGTAATAACCACGCTCCCGCAACTCGGCAATAATCCGCGCCACATTGGCCTGCGCCACTGATTCATAGCGTTGCTGGAAGAATTCGGTGAAAAAGAAGGTGGGCCGATTCTGCAAAGTCCGCAGAAACCGCAGATGACCCGGGTAGTACTCATCATCCGTCATCGCCGGAAATTCGGCGCGGATCAGGCATCCATCCCGCTCGCACTCCGCCCACGGCAGTCCAAAACCGGACAGGTCAATGTCCACGATGAAACCGGCGTCGTTCTGCTGCGGCTCGCGGTGCGTAGTCGCCATCACCAAATCATGCACCCGTTGCAGAAAAGTCGGCTCGGTTCGCCCTTCGGCCCATTCACGGAACAACTCGGCGCTGCGCCATTCATTATCGGGCGCTCCGGGCTGATAAATCGCATCGTGGAACCACAGCGCCATTTCCACCGCATCGGGATCGGCCATCAGCGCTGCCGCCTGGTCGAACTGATGGAGACAGTGCCGGATATGATTCAGGGTGTGGTAATGGCGATGAGGTTCGCCATAGAGTTCAATCAACTGGGCAGAGACCGTTTCCGCCAGAGCGGGTTCACCGTTCAGACAACGCGCCCACAACGCCGGGAAGCGGGCTTTTTCTGTGACCGCACTGGCGCTGGACGCGGCGGCATCGGCGGCATGGCCGGATCGCTCGATCATCGCAAATCTCTCCAAAAGAGGGGTTGGTACCGCTCCAAACCGGCGCGACCCACGCTGCGCCGCCGCTCTCCCGTCCATTAGGCCAAAAAATCCTGAATCAACCGCCAGGCCATGCTCATCGGACTGGGCAATCCGGGCAAGTCATTAGGCGTAAACCAGCCAGCGTCAACAATTTCCCGTCCATCCGCCTGCACTTCGCCTGCGGCATAGTCGGCGGTGAAGGCGACCATCAGCGAATGGGGAAACGGCCACGACTGACTGGCGAAATAGCGCAAATTTTGCACCTGAATGCCCACTTCTTCGGCTACTTCCCGGTGCAGCGCCTGTTCCAGGGTTTCGCCTGCTTCCACAAAGCCCGCTAATACACTGTACACGCCGGGCGCAAAACGCGGGGCGCGGGCCAGCAAAATTTCCCGTTGTCGGGTAATCCGCACCATCACCACTGGCGACAGGCGCGGATAGGCCAGCAGTCCGCACGCCGGACAATGGCGGGCGCGTTCGTGATCGCGGCGTTGCGTCGGAGCGCCGCACCGACCACAGAACTGGTGATTGCGATCCCATTCGATCAGTTGCAGGGCTTGTCCGGCTACACCCAACAGAGCCTCGTCCAGCCGTGTCCACAACCCGCGCAATCCCGCAAAAGCCAGACCCGGCGGCGGCGGCTGATCGGCGGCTTCAACGGCGTAACAGGGCCGACCTCGCCACGTCCCCAGCGTGAGCTGCCGCACAATCGGCCAGTCGGCAAACGGCCACTCGCTCGCCATCGGCAACTCAACCCCGGTCTTGGCGGTTCTTACCAATAACTGGTCGCCCGTCACTACAAACCACCAGCCGGGTTCGGCATGACCGCCGGGCTGCATGGCCGCCAATTCGTAATCATCGGGCAACATCAACATCAGCCAGGATTCCTGTGATCGTTAACGCGGTCGTTGCGCCAAATCGCGGCGCTTCACCTTGCCATTGGCGGTGCGTGGCAGGGCGTCGGTAAAAATAATCTCTCGCGGACATTTATACGCCGCCAAATGTTGATGGGCATGGGCCAGCAGCGGCGCGGCGTCCATGTCATCGGGATCGCGGGCCACCACAAACGCGGCGATCACGCTCACGCCATCGCGCACCGCCACTTCCGTCACCGCCACTTCCGCCACCGCCGGATGCCGACTCAGGCAATGTTCCACTTCCAGCGGCGACACCCGGTAACCCATCGCGTTCATCACGTCATCGTTGCGACCGTGATAGCGCAGATAGCCGTCGGCGTCAAAATGGGCCAGATCGCCGCCGATAAACCAGTCATCCCGATAAATTACGGCTTCTTCGTCGGGCCGCCGCCAATACCCCAGCATCAGTCCCGGATCGCTGCGATGCACCGCCAGCAGGCCGGTTTCACCCGGCGGCAACGGTTCCGAACCGCCGTTAATCGGCAATACCGCGACGCAGCGGCCCGGTTGCGGACGGCCCGGACTGCCGACCTTGATCGGCGCGCCGGCGCGGTGGAAATGTAGGTGGAGCATTCGCTCATCCCCAGCGCCTCATAGAGTTCCTTGCCCGTAGTCGTTCGCCATTGTTGCAGCAGGGCCGGATGCAGCGCCTCGCCCGCCGTCAGGCCGTGGCGCAGGCTGGACAGATCAAAGGCGGCTAAGTCGTTGTACTTCAATAACTGCCGGTACAAGCCGGGCACCGCGGCAAACAAAGTGGCTCGAAATTTTTCCAGCAATAGCGGCCAGACCGTGACATCACGCGGGCCATTATAAAGCACTGCCGTAGCGCCATTGGCCCAGGGATCGGTCAAGCCTACGCCCAGGGTATAGGTCCAGTTAAACGCGCCCGCGTGCAGCATCACGTCAGCGTCGCTGATCCCATACCAGCCCTGGTACATTGGACGACGGCCCCAGGCCGAACGCTGGGCGTGCAACACGCCCTTGGGCTGGCCGCTCGTGCCGGAGGTATAGACCAGAAACGCCGGATCGGCGGCGGCGGTGTCGGCATAGTCCAGCGGATGCTGCTGAGCGCGCAGCGCGGCCAGATCGGCGGGACTGAGCATCCGCACTCCTGACGGCGGCTGGATCGCCAGTTCCCCGGATGCCGCCAGCAGTTGAGCGCCGGAATCGGCCAGCAGAAAATCGGCCTCTTCGGCAGTCAGTTGCGCCGAAGACGGCAGCGGGACGTAACCGCCGGCAATCGCGCCGAAGAACAGCAGGGCGTAGTCGCTGGTGTTGCCCATGCGGATCATGATCCGCGCTCCCGGCGCCAAATCCATCTGACGCAAACCCGCCGCGATGCGCCGCACCGCATCGTCCAATTGGGCATAAGTCCAGCGTTCGGCCTGTTCAACAGGCGCGTGCGCATCGGACACCACGATCAGCGCGACCTTGTTCGGCGTCGTTCGCGCTGCCGCTTGCAGGCAGTAGCGCGCCATATTGAATCGCGCGGGCGGCAGTTCGCCGCTATAGCCTCGCTTCACTATCGTCATGGCCTCACTTCCAGAAATCGGGCAGAAACAGTAACAGCAGCGGGAATACTTCCAGCCGCCCAACCAGCATGGACAAGGTCAACAGCCAGGTGGCGATATCGTTCAGCGGCGCAAAATTGGAGGCCGTTTCGCCCAGGCCAATGCCCATATTATTGAGACAACCCCCGACTGATCCGAAGGCGGTCACTAAATCTACTCCCGTCGCCGCCAGCGCCAGAGAGAACACGCAATAGCTGAAGATATACAGATAGTAAAACCCCCAGACCGCCTGCATGACTCGTTCTGGAACCGGGTGTTTGCCTAACTTAACCGCAATCTGGGCGGTCGGACGAATCAGCAACCGGGCTTCCCGCACGCTCTGCTTATACAGCAGCAGGAAACGAATCGCCTTGATCCCGCCACAGGTCGAACCGACGCAGCCGCCGAAAAAGCTGCCCAGCAGCAATAGCAAAGGCACAAAAATCGGCCAGTCCGCTGGATAGCCAATCGTCGCCAGGCCATTGTCGGTAATCACCGAAGCCGTTTGAAAAAAGCCGTGGCACACCGCCTCCCAGAATGGAAACTTGCCGCTGAAATACAGATAAGCGCAGGCGGTCGTAATGATCGCCCCGAACACCACCATGCAAAATTGAAATTCGGCGTCCCGGAAAATGGCCTTGATGCTCCGCGAGCGCCACGCCATGAAGAACAGGGCAAAATTGACCGCCGCGACTATCGAGAAAAATCCGGCGATCAGCTCAATGGCTGGGCTGTTGAAATAACCGATGCTGGCGTCATGGGTGGAAAAGCCGCCGAGCGCGATGGTGGCGAAGCTGTGGCAAATCGCATCGAAGAAATTCATCCCCGCCGCCCAGAACGACAGGGTGCAAATCACATTCAGGCCGACGTAGATATACCAGAGATTTTTGGCGGTCTCGGTGATGCGCGGAGTGAGCTTTTCATCCTTCATTGGCCCTGGCGTTTCTGCCTTGTAAAGCTGCATCCCGCCGATGCCCAGCATCGGCAGCAGCGCCACCGCCAGCACCACGATGCCCATGCCGCCCAGGAAATTCAGTTGCGCCCGGTAGTACACCATCGCCTTGGGCATGGCATCAATGCCGGAGAGAATGGTGGCGCCGGTGGTCGTCAAGCCGGAAGCAGTCTCGAACACCGCGTCTACCAAGGGCATGTGTGGTTTTCGGACAGCATGAACGGCAGCGCGCCAATCAGCGACAAAAGAAACCAGAAGGTCACCACCACGATGAAACCGTCGCGATTACGCAGATCAACCTTGAACCGGCATACCGGCAGCCAGCACAGCAAGCCCAGCCCCAGCATCACCCCCATCGCTTCCGCAAACGGCATGACGACGTGAGAGCCGTCATAGCGCCAGGCCACCGCCATCGGCGGCAGCATGGTGGCGCTGAACAGGATCAGCAATAACCCAATCATGTAGAGCGCGGTTTTCAAAGGTGACCGTTGCTGAACCGCCTGCCAGGTTTTCCACCCGGTATCGCAGGATCTATTCCATTCATTTCCAGAAATCCGGCAGAAATAGCAGCAGCAGCGGAAACACTTCCAGGCGCCCGACCAGCATCGCCAGCGCCATCAGCCAGGTAGCAACGTCATTAAGCGTGCTAAACCCAACGGACGTGTCGCCCAGCCCGACTCCCATGTTATTCAGACAGGCCGCCACAGTGCCGAAGGCGGTCACTAAATCAACTCCTGTCGCCGCCAGCGCCAGCGAAAAGGCGCAGTAGCAAAAAATATACAGGTAATAAAATCCCCAAATGGCCTGCATGATTCGGTCTGGAATAGGGTGTTCCCCCAGTTTGACTGCGATTTGGGCGGTTGGACGGACCAGCAGCCGGGTCTCGCGCACGCTTTGCTTGTAGAGCAGCAGAAAGCGAATCGCCTTGATGCCGCCACAGGTGGAACCGACACAGCCGCCAAAGAAACTGCCTAGCAACAACAGCAAAGGCACGAAAGTCGGCCAGTCCTGAACCGGATAGCCCGCAGTGGTTAATCCAGTGCCGGTAATAATGGAAATACCCTGGAAAATCCCCAGATGCGCCGATTCCCACACCGTAAAGCCATCCAGATACAAGTGCAGAGCAGCCAGCGCCACGATCCCAGCCACCACCTTCATGCAGAAGCGAAATTCAGTATCGCCATACACCGCCCGAAGGCTGTGTGAACGCCATGCCAGAAAATACAAGGCGAAATTGACCATCGCCACCAGCATGAAAAAAACCGTAATCCATTCAAACAGCGGATTTTGGAAGTGACCGATACTGGCGTCATGCGGGGCAAAACCGCCCAGCGCAATGGTGGTGAAGCTGTAGCAAACCGCGTCGAACGGACTCATTCCCGCCGACCAATACGCCAGGAAACACGCAACATTCAGTCCGGCATAGATGTACCACAGATTTTTGGCGGTCTCGGTGATGCGGGGCGTCAGCTTCTCATCCTTCATTGGCCCAGGGGTTGAGGCTCGATAAAGCTGCATTCCGCCAATGCCCAGCATCGGCAGCAGCGCCACCGCCAGCACCACGATCCCGATTCCACCCAGGAAATGCAGTTGCGCCCGATAGTACAGAATCGCCTTGGGCATCTTGTCGAGTTCGGAAAGAACGGTCGCGCCGGTCGTAGTCAGGCCGGACACGGTTTCAAACACCGCATCTACAAAGCGCATATGCGGGTGATCGGAGAGCATGAACGGCAAAGCGCCCAGCAGCGATGATAAAAACCAGAACGCCACCACCAGAATAAATCCGTCCCGGTTGCGCAACTCCACCTTGAACCGGCGCAACGGCGCCCAACAGAGCAGCCCCAACCCCAAGGTCGCCGCCAGAGCTTCCAGAAACGGCAACATCACCGAGTAGCCGTCATACCACCAGGCCACCACAATCGGCGGCAACAGCGAGGCGCTGAACAGGATCAGTAATAACCCGACCATGTGCAGCGTTGTCCTGATCGGCGCTCGCCCACCGGGCTGTTGCGAATGGCCCCTGCTGATCTGATTGACCGACGGAGGAAAGATCGCTGGCTCTGCGGCCTTAGGGTAACTTGGCGGGAGCGTGGCGTTGGCGTCAACACCCGCCCCCGCGCCGACAGCATTCCGATCAGGCGGCGCTGCGTGCGTGGTTCTATCAGACGATCTTTGATCGTGCATATTCGAAAGATTCTCCCGCACAGGCTTCATCGCGACAGGTCATGGTTTATTATGATTTAAGGTGAGGACTTTCGCTTTGAGATGCAGCATGAGTTCCGCCGCCCGCGTTGAAACGGGCAGGATGCGCGTTCTACCGTGCGGTCAGCGAAAGTCCAAAAGGTTTTTGCGTGTTCGGTTCGCCCTGATCGGGCAACAGATTGAGCAGTCATCAACGATCATTCATCAATAACGGAGCGGAACAGAGTGCGACTGGATTGCCCCAAAAATTTGAGTTGTTGCCGTGGAACGGGCTGGAAGCCGGTTCTACAACTCGTTTAGGATTGCCATATATCAATACTGGTCAGATTGCCGCCCATTGTATAGGTGATGTCAATGCCCGATACATTGCATGATGAAGCGTTGACTGGACGCTCATGCCGCGCCTCTTCTTCAAAACTCATTGAGCAACGACGGCATGAAGGCCATTGTTTGAAAAACGGAGAAGACTCGTTAATCCCTTGTTCTACTTTCCATAAAGGAGGAACCCTATGAAATTTACCAGCTCAGTCCTGCGCGATCAGCAGGCTATTCCGGCGGAATATGCGTTTGGCGTTCCTGATCCCGAACAGCATGTTACGCTCGGCGCCAACATGAACCCACCTTTTGCGTGGAGCGAATTGCCGCCCAATACCCAATCGCTGGCGCTCATTGTCCATGATCGCGATGTGCCAACTCGCGCTGATGACGTGAATCAGGAAGGGCGCACGGTGCCTGCCGATCTGCCTCGCGCCGACTTCTATCACTGGATTCTGGTGGATTTGCCGCCAGAACCGGCGCATATCGCGGCGGGCGAATTTTCCGATGGCGTCACCGTCGGCGGTAAATCCGGCCCGGAAGGCCCTCGCGGCGTCCGTCAGGGCATCAACAACTACCGGGAGTGGTTTGCGGGCGATCCGGTCATGGCCGGCGATTATTTTGGCTACGATGGCCCGTGTCCGCCGTGGAATGACAGCATTGTTCATCATTACATCTTTACGCTCTATGCGCTCGACGTGCCGCGCTGTCCAATAGAAGGCTCGTTTACCGGCCCGGACGCGCTGGCCGCTATTGCCGGGCATATCCTCGATCAGGCGAGTATCATTGCAACCTACAGTTTGAACCCGGACGCGCCCGCCTGAGCATCTTGCCCTGCTGTGGTCAAACTGGGTCATTGAGCCAGACCGAAGGTCTGCCTTCGATTCCAAATCCATCCCCGTCCACAATCTACATTTTGCATCAATCCAAGAGGCCGCCATGAATTCCACTGAACCTACCGGAGCCGACAAGCGTCGGCTCAAACGCTGGTATCTCGTCATGTATCTGCGGGTTCATGACCAGGACACCGGCGAATTGCTGGGGCATATCGTGGACATCAACAAGGAAGGGATGCGCCTGGTCAGCGATAAATTGATCCCCAGCAACCAGACTTTCCGGCTGTGGGTGGATGTGCCCAAGGAAAGCGGTTCGCATCAGCGAATTCAGCTTAACGCGGAAAGCCTCTGGTGTGATCGGGATGTCAATCCGGATTTCTACGATACCGGGTTTCGCATCCACACCATCAGCACCCAGGCGTTGTTGCAACTGCAATTGTTGATTGAGGAATTCAAGTTCTGAGACGGAAGCGACCGGGAGAGGGTTGCCTCTTCGGGTCGCCTCGGCGATTACTTGCGCAGACGCACGGTTGAACGGACTTCGGCGAAAACCTCCTGATAGCTGGCGTATGCCGCGCAGACCGTGACCGGGAACAGGATCAGGAAACCGAAGCCAAGCGGAATGGCGGCGACCATGATTAACCCCAGATAAACCAGTCCGAACACCAGCAGCGGCAGCATATTGATCCAGCAGGCGGCGATGCTGTCCTGCGCGGCAGGCCAGGCATTCTGACCGGCCAGCATCACCAGCGGAACCCCATAAAACAGCGCCATCGCGATCAGCGCCCCGATAGTCAGCACGATCAGACCAGCCAGCAACGCTGCGCCGATCAGCAAAATCTCCAGCGTCTGCGACGACGCATCCATCCCGGAACTGTCCAGCACGAACCAGGCTGCCAGACCGCCGCCGATCAGGACGACGATCAGCAGCCCGATCAACAGATAGCCAGCGACGCTGATCGCGCCCAGCACGATCAGCGGCCCCATCCGTTCCTGATCCTGAAAGCCTCGGAACAGATGAGCGACTTCCAGCGGTTCGCCCCGCGCCTGCACCGCCGCGCCGTAGAAGAGTCCGCCGATCAGCACCGGATTGAGCAGCGCATGGGCCAGCAGCCCGACCACCGGGATCAGCGAAATCGCCACGCTGACCGCGAGATAAATCAGCAGCAACACAATCCAGACTCCCGGCGCTTGAGCAAATAAGCGCCAGCCCTCGACGATCCAGCCCCAGCCTCGTCCGGCTTCTACCTGTATTGCGGTCATCGTGGTTCCCTGGGTAATGGCAATTCTGTTGCAGTGGTTGACGTAGCACACACGCAATGTCGGTGCTGAAACGGGCAAGACGCCCGTTCTACTCTACAGCGCCTCAAAAATACCCGCCGCGCCCATGCCGGTTCCTACGCACATCGTCACCATGCCGAATTTGCCGCCGCGTCGGCGCATCCCGTGAATCAGCGTCGCGGTGCGAATCGCGCCGGTCGCGCCCAGCGGATGACCCAGAGCAATCGCGCCGCCCAGCGGATTGACCTTGGCCGGATCGAGATTCAAATCGCGCATCACCGCCAGACTTTGCGCGGCAAACGCTTCGTTCAGCTCGATCCAGTCCATATCGTCCAGGCGCAGTCCGGCCAAAGCCAGCGCCTTTGGCATCGCCGCCAGCGGCCCGACGCCCATAATTCGCGCTGGCACACCCGCCACGGCATAGCTGACAAAGCGCGCCAGCGGTTTCAGATTCAACATATTTATCATCCGCTCGCTCATCAGCAGCACCGCGCCCGCGCCGTCGCTCATCTGCGAACTGTTGCCCGCGGTCACGCTGCCGCCGACGGCAAACGCCGGTTTCAGCTTCGCCAGCGCGGATAACGTGGTGCCAGGGCGCGGCCCTTCGTCTTTTTCAATAGTGCGCTCACGAATTTGCACTTGCGCGGCTTTGCTATCCGGCAGTCGCTCCACCACGGTAACGCGAAGGATTTCCTGACGAAATTCGCCCTTCGCCATTGCCACGGCGGCGCGGCGATGGCTTTCCATCGCAAAACCATCCTGATCTTCACGCGATATTTTCCACTCCCGCGCCACGTTCTCGGCGGTCAAGCCCATGCCATAAGCGATGCCAATGTTCTCATCGGTCTCGAAAATCGCCGGATTCAGGGCAATTTTGTTGCCGCCCATCGGGATCATCGTCATTGATTCCGCGCCCGCCGCGATCATGACCTCAGCCTCGCCCAGGCGGATGCGGTCGGCGGCTTGCGCCACGGCCTGCAACCCAGAGGCGCAGAAACGATTGATAGTCATACCCGGCACGCTGTCGGGCAGTCCGGCCAATAACAAGCCAATTCGAGCCATGTTCATGCCCTGTTCGGCCTCCGGCATGGCGCAACCCACAATGACATCATCAATCAGTTTGGAATCCAGCCCCGGACATTGGGCGATGACGCCGCGCAATGCCTGGGCCAGCAGATCATCGGGACGAGTGTGGCGAAACGCGCCGCGCACTTTTCCGACCGGGGTGCGCACGGCGGCAACAATGTAGGCGTCCTGAATTGGCTTGTTCATTATCAACGCTCCTGCCTGTTAATTACGCAGCGGTTTGCCGGTCTTCAGCATCTGGTCGATGCGGGCCTGGGTGAGCGCGGTTTTCGCCAGTTCGACAAAGCCCTGGCGCTCCAGCCCCAGCAACCAGTCCTCGTCCACCAGCGTATTAGCGTCCACCTCGCCGCCGCACAAGGCTTGCACGATCCGCAGACCTATTTGATAGTCATGTTCGGAGATGAAACCGCCGTCGCGCTGATTCACCAGCGCCATTTGACAGGCGGCGACGCCAGCGCGTCCGGCGACCCGAATTGGGCGCGGTTGCGGCGGACGGTAGCCGCTTTCGGCCAGCGCCCGCACTTGCGCCTTGGCGACATACAGTAATTCGTTGGGGTTAAACAGAATCACGTCGGAGGACTGGAGATAGCCCCATTGTTGGGCTTCCTGGGCGCTGCGCGAGACTTTCGCCAGCGCTATCGCCTCGAAATAGGGGCGAAGGAACGGCAGCAGATCACCGCCTTTGGCCTCAATCATGGCGCGTCGGGCCAGTTCCTTGCAGCCGCCGCCTGCCGGAATCAGGCCGACGCCGACTTCGACCAGCCCGATGTAGCTTTCCAGCGCCGCGACCACTCGATCACAGTGCATTAAAAACTCGCAACCACCGCCCAGCGCCAACCCCTGCACCGCCGCCACTACTGGAATCGCCGAATAACGCAATGCCATAGCCGTGTGTTGAAACTTGGCGACGGCATCTTCAACAACGGCGAAATCACCCGCCAGCAGCAGCGGCGTCGCCTGAGCCAGATTGGCCCCCGCGCTGAATGGCGCTTCGGTTTGCCACAACACCAGCCCGCTGAACTGCTGTTCGGCGATGTTCAACGCCTCCAGCACGCTATCCAGCACCTCGTCGCCGATCAGGCGCATTTTGCTCTTGAAGCTCAGGACGGCAATGTCATCGCCGCTGACCCAAAGGCGCACGCCGCCATTCTCGAACACCGTTTCACCGTAGCGGTGCGGCGCTTCGCCGGATACCTGTTCGGGGTAAAGCTGGCGCTGATAGACCGGCAGGGTCGAGCGCGGCTTATAGGTCTGTTCCGCCGCCGACCACGAGCCGTGCGGGGTATGAACCCCATCCACCTGCTCGACCCAATCCGGCAGTGGGGTTGCAGTCATCGCGTTGTTGGTCGCGATGTCTTCGGCAATCCAGGCGGCAACCTGCCG
>JAAUTD010000169.1 GCA_012031845.1 Synechococcaceae cyanobacterium SM1_2_3 | reverse complement strand
CTGGTGGCTGGCTGCGGCGGCGACGACGATTCAGACGACCCGGAACGCCGTGCTACGGTGCAATTCAAGGCGGAAGTCAACGGCCAGGATTTCACCTGCGGTAGCACCTACAGCAATGTCGGCGTCGGACAGCCCGGCACTTATCAGGTGACCGACTGGCGTTTCTATGTGCATGACGTGGCTTTGGTCAAGGCCGATGGCAGCCGTCAAACGGTGGCGCTGGATCAGAATGGGGTCTGGCAATACCAGAACGTCGCCATGCTCGATCTGAGAAAAGACTGCGGCAGCGGCGCGATCCCCACCAATGCCGTCGTAACCGGAACGGTGGCCAATACCAATTACAGCGGGATTTGCTTCAAGGTCGGCATCCCCTACAGCCTCAACCATATCAACGACGCCACCGCGCCCGCGCCGCTGAATAGCTCCGGGATGCTGTGGAACTGGCGGGCTGGACGCAAGTTCATCCGGGTGGATGGCATCGGCGATCCGGCTAATCTCAAGCAGTCCTTTGTCATCCATTTGGGCAGCACCGAGTGCCCCGGAACAGATGCCAGCGCCCCGCCGAGCGCCGCCTGTGGCTATCCCAACATCGCCGAATTCTGTCTGGACAATTTCAACGTCGATCAGGATCGCATCGTCATGGATGTGGGCAAGGCGCTGGAAGCCTCCAACGTGGTCGTCAACACTGCGAATACCGCGCCGGGCTGCATGTCGGCCAATTCCGATCCGGAGTGCATCACAGTTATGCCGCGCTTGAATCTGGACTTTACCTATGTGGCCGGGGCGGGGCGCGAATCGCCGGAGAAATACACCAAGATGACTCCGCAACGACTGTTCAGCGTACGCAAGCCATGAGCCACCGGTTTAATACGCTCGCGGCGCTGGGATTAGTGCTGCTGATCGCGGGTTGCGGCGGTGGCGATGGCGGCGATGAAACCGAGACTCCGCCGCCAGCCACGCCTGCGGGTTATGCGTGGTCATTGCCGCCCGGCTTTCCCACGCCCAAGGAGTCGGCGGAGAATCCGATCACCAGTCCCAAGGTCGAATTGGGCCGCCACCTGTTCTACGACCTGCGGATGTCGATCAACCAGACCACCGCGTGCGCCTCCTGTCATTTGCCAGCGCGAGCGTTCAGCGATGGTCGGATGACCGCAATTGGCGCGACCGGCGAGGCGCATCCGCGCAATGCCATGAGTCTGACTAATCCGGTGTACAACGCCACTTTCGACTGGGCCAACCCGGTGCTGAAGACGCTGCACACGCAGGCGCTGACTCCGATGTTCGCCGAGTTCCCAGTAGAACTGGGCTGGAGCGATCACGAAGCGGAAATTCTGGAGCGGTTCCAGCGCGACCCGATCTATCAGGGTTTGTTTGCCGCCGCTTATCCCGGCGAAGCCAATCCTGTCAACGCCGATCATGTCGCCAAAGCGGTCGCCAGTTTTGTGTCCACCTTGATTTCCGGCAACTCGCCTTATGACCAGGCCACGTTTCAGGGCAAAGCGGACGCGATGAGCGCGGCGGCGCGGCGCGGCGAAAATTTGTTCTTTTCCGAGCGGATGGAATGCTTCCATTGCCACGGCGGCTTCAATTTCAGTCAATCGGTGAGTCATGCCGGAACTCCGGTCGCGCAAGAGGAATTTCATAACAACGGCCTCTACAACATCGGCGGCCAGGGCGACTATCCAGCGGATAACCGGGGTCTGTGGGAATTCACCCAGCGGCCCGCTGACATGGGGCGGTTTCGCGCCCCGACCTTGCGCAATATCGAATTGACCGCGCCCTATATGCACGATGGCTCCATCGCAACCCTGGAAGAAGTGATTGATCATTACGCTCGCGGCGGGCGGCTGATCAGCACCGGGCCGCTGGCGGGCGACGGCGCGAAAAACCCGTTCAAAAGCGAACTCATCGTCAGTTTCCAGTTGAACGCGCAGGAACAACAAGACCTGCTCGCGTTTTTCCGCAGCCTGACCGACTGGCAATTTGTCTGCGATCCGCGTTTCGCCGATCCGTTTGGCAATTTTCCCCGCCATGCCCGTTGCACCAATTAACGATCTTCGGAGCAAACACCCGTGTCCAGCGTCCCGTCAATGACCCGGTTCTATCGCATCGCCGCAATAGTGTTGGCCCTGACTTGTCTAGCGCCGACTCCACATAACTCGTTGTCTTTTCCCGAAGCCTATGCCCATCACGGCGGCGGCGGAACTGGCAGCGGTGGGGCCGGCGGCAGTGGCCGGGGAAATGGGATGAACCGGAATGCGCCCAACGATGGCTATGGCAAGGGCGGGCGCGGCATCCAGGGAATGAAGTCATGAAGGCGGCGACGGGCATTGCCGTTGGGCTGATGCTGGGGTTGAACGCGGGTTGCGCCGGATTGGGCGCATTGAGCGCGGCAACGGGTCATGGCGCGGTCGCCTATGCCGCCAGCACCCAGGATTGGCGGCTGCGCTGGAAAGCGTCCGATCCACAACGGGCGCAGCAGCAGGCATTGGCCGATTGCGCCGTTGCTGATTGCCGGATCGTGCTGGAGTTCGGGCCAGACCAATGCGGGACCATCTCCTTGGGCGATCCGGGATTTGGAGTTGGTTTGGGCGATTCGCCAGCGGCAGCGGAAAACGCCGCTTTGAGTCAGTGTCGCGCCAAGGGTCAGAATTGCCGGGTCGCCGAAGCGGAGTGTAATCGTTGAATTTTCGGCGGCTTTTTCTGACTTTAACAACGGTGCTGGCGCTGTTGCCGCTGGTAGCGAGCAGCCACGGTTACCGCTTGGGCGATTTGGCAATCCGGCATCCCTGGGCTGCGCCGACCCAAACATCCACCGGATCGGGTTATTTAACGCTGCGCAACAAAAGCTCCCAAGCTGACACGCTGCTTTCAGCCGCGACAACGGTCGCTGAAAAGGCTGAATTGCATCTGCCGATTAAATCGGCGGGTCATCAGATCAAAACAGAACCCACTGATGCTATCGCCATCCCTGCCGGTGGAGAAACCCGCCTGGAGCCGGGTGGGCCGCATATTCAGTTTAACGGACTCAAGAAACCGCTTGAGGAGGGCGAACGCTTTCCGGTGACATTGAAATTTCGGAATGCGGGAGAAATTACCGTGGAGATGTGGGTGCAGTCCACGGCCAAGCATTCGGTTTATTGAAGTTGCTTATTCAGGACTTTCGCTTCGGGTTCAAAAACCGTTCGGGGTGAGCCGGTCGAACCCCGTTTTTTTACCGATTAATGCCCTTCGACCGCTGAGCTTGCCGAAGCGTCAGGGCGAACGGTTGGAGCGAAAGTCCTGTTATTGAAACCGCAAAGGACGGCTGGAACTATTGGCGAAGATTGAGCAACGCCACGTTCCAGCCGTCGTCGTGTAGTCAGCCGCCAGCTACCGCAACACCCGGCGGGTATGCAGGGCGATCATGCTTTCTTCATTGGTGGGAATGACCCAGGCCGGAACCGCGCTATCGGCGGTCGAAATCAGCGGGCCGCCTTGCGCATTAGCCGCTTCGTCCAGCCGGATGCCGAGCCATTCCAGCTTGCTACATACCCGCTCGCGAATCTGTGGCGAATTTTCGCCAATGCCAGCGGTGAACACCAAGGCGTCCAGCCCCTCCAGCACCGCCGTCAGCGCGCCCACATATTTGAGGACATGGTAGACAAACACATCCACCGCTTCCGCCGCGTGTGGGTCGTCGCTGTTCAATAGATCGCGCATGTCGTTGGATACGCCCGACAAGCCGATCAGCCCGGATTCCTTGTACAGCAGCTTTTCAATGGCCTTCACGTCGTAGCCGCGATCCTGCATCAGATACAGCACTACGCCGGGGTCCATCCCGCCAGTGCGCGTACCCATCGGCAGGCCGTCCACCGTCGTAAAGCCCATTGTGCTTTCCAGGCTGCGGCCATCCCGAATTGCGCACATGCTGGCCCCGGAACCCAGATGTGCGACGACGACCCGTTTGGCATTGGGCGCGTATTCGGGCAGCTTGTGAGCGATATATTCGTAGGACAGACCGTGGAAACCGTAGCGGCGCACCCCGGAATCCAGCAGCTTGCGCGGCAGGGCGAACAGTTGCGCGACTCTTGGCTGGCTGCGATGAAACGCAGTATCGAAGCAGGCGACCTGCGGCAGATCGGGCGCAATTTCGGCCAGGGCGCGAATCGCGGCGAGATTGTGCGGTTGGTGCAGCGGGGCCAATGGCGCGAGCTGATCCAGATCAGCGATGACCTTGGCGTCAATCCGCACCGCCTGGTCATACACCAGCCCACCGTGAACCACTCGATGCCCGGCCGCCACGATCTCGGTTTGGCCCATGTTTTCCCGCAGCCAGCCCAGGATAAAGCGCAAGGCGTCGGCATGACTGAGCGCGACCCCGTGCGGCCAGCCGTTATGCCGGTCAATGGCGTGGCCTTCGGAATTCTTGACCTGGAAGGCCGGATCGCCGGCCAGTCCCTCGATCTGACCCTTGACCCGCAGTTCCGGCTCCGAATGATCGCCGTTGCCAAAAACGGCGAACTTAATGCTGGAAGAACCAGCGTTGATGACCAAAATGCCCTGACTCACGGTTTTTATCCTCGCGTCGCCCAGCAGAAAATGTGGTTTTCTATTATAGCCAGCGATCACTGATGAAATGATGTCTGAATATGTCTGAATCCGATCAGCGGCGCTTCATTCCGGCCCGGACGCCAGCCGGTGAGCCTGGCGAGTGGTTTCAGGCAGACGGTAGCGGGTGCAGCAGCTCATCACATAAGCCACTGCCTTGGCGACGCTAATCCGGTGGCCGGGTGACACATAAAGCGGTTTGACGCCAGGCCGGGTGCGTAATACCGCGCCGATGGTTTCGCCATTCGCCCGCAACGGCGTCCATGCGCCCCGCGACTCGGGCGGCGTCTCGTGGACGCCGTAAAGGCGAGTTTTCGCGACCCCGATGCTGGGAATATCCACCAGCAGGCCGAGATGGCTGGCGATGCCAAAGCGGCGCGGATGGGCGATGCCCTGACCGTCGCACAGCAGTAAATCCGGCGGTTCGCGCAAGCCGTGCAGCGCATCCAGAATCGCGGGCAATTCGCGGAACGAGAGCAGGCCGGGAATATAGGGAAATGCAGTGGGGCGGCGGGCGATGGCGGTTTCCACCAGTTCCAGTTCGGGATAATGCAATACTGCCACCGCGGCGCGAGTGATTGCGCCATTGGCCTCAAAACCGACATCCACGCCAGCGACCCGCCGCACTGATCCGATTTGGTCCTTCAGGATCAGCCGTTCGGATAACTCCCGTTGCAGCGCAATGGCCTGGGCCGGACTAAAATTCCAATTATGAGCCGAAGAGATGGATGACATTAAACGTATTCATCATGTCGGTTGTCGTTAAACTGAAAAACCATTGCAATGACTGTCACATTAGCAATTTACAACTATGCTAGTCCGTTGTCGGTATCGCTAGAATGTCGTTAAACTCTGACTCGCCCGATCAGTCCGCTATCGGGCTTGGCGTCAGCCCCAACCTGAATTGCTTCACGGAGTATCGCATGGCCCTGGAACGAACCCTGTCTATCATCAAGCCCGGCGCCGTAGCCCGGAACATTATCGGCAAGATCATTGCCCGGTTCGAAGATGCCGGCCTGCGCATCATCGCCGCCCGGATGGTGCAATTAAGCGAGGAACATGCTGGGCGCTTCTACGCCATTCATCGCGATCGCCCATTCTATCCTGAACTGATCGCCTACATGACCGAAGGGCCGGTGCTGGCGCTGATGCTGGAAGGCGAAGACGCCATTGCCAAAAACCGTGAGCTGATGGGTTCCACCGATCCCAGCAAGGCTCAGCCCGGCACGATCCGGGCCGATTTCGCCAAGAGCACCACCCGCAACACCGTCCACGGCTCTGATGCGCCAGAAACCGCTGCGGTAGAAATTGCCTTTTTTTCAGCCAGTTCGATTTATACCCACGTCCACCGCGCTGAATTTTGCCATGACTGTGCATCAGGTCGCCTCTGCCGGAGCCGCGCCCGTTCCAACCAAAATCAACCTGCTCGATCTGGATCGTCGCGATCTGGAAGCGTTCTTCGTCAGCCTGGGCGAAAAGCCGTTCCGCGCCACCCAGATCATGAAGTGGATTTATCACGAGCGGGTGATTGACTTCGCCGCCATGAGCAACATCAGCAAGGCGTTGCGGGAACGGCTGGCGGAATGCGCCGAAATCCGCCTGCCCGAAGTGATTCTGGATCAGGCCTCGCAGGACGGTTCGCATAAATGGCTGATCCGGCTGGATAGCGGCAACAGCATCGAAACTGTTTTCATTCCCGAACCGGATCGCGGCACCCTGTGCATTTCCTCGCAGATCGGCTGTCCGCTCGACTGCTCGTTTTGCGCCACCGCGCAACAGGGCTTCAACCGCAACCTCAGCGTCGCCGAAATCATCGGCCAGGTCTGGCTGGCCTGCCATTTATTGGGCGATGTCCGCCACGGCAACCGCCTCATCACCAACATCGTGCTGATGGGAATGGGCGAACCGCTGCTGAATTTTGAGCGGGTGGTGAAAGCCACCGATCTGATGCAGGACGATCTGGCCTTTGGCATTTCCAAACGCCGGGTGACCCTGAGCACGGCGGGCGTCGTTCCGGCGCTGTACCGGCTGCATGATGTCTCCGAAGTCAGTCTGGCGGTCTCGCTGCATGCGCCTACTGACGAGCTGCGCAACCAACTGGTGCCGCTGAACCGCAAATATCCGATTGCGGAACTGCTGGCCGCCTGTCAGCACTACATCGCCGACAAACCGCATCGGCGGATCACTTGGGAATATGTGCTGCTGGATGGCGTCAACGATTCCGAAAGTCACGCCCATGCGCTGGCGGCGCTGATTAAAAACATCCCGTCCAAGGTCAACCTGATTCCGTTCAATCCCTTTCCCAACACCCGCTATCAGCGATCCAGCCCGGCGGCCATCGCCCGTTTTCATGCGGCGCTGATGGCGCATGATCTCACGGTCGTGACCCGCAAACCCGGGGCGATGACATTGCCGCCGCCTGCGGCCAACTGGCCGGTCAGGTGCAGGCGCGGGGGCGGCGGCGGATTCCGCTGGCGCTGGCTGCTGCTGGCTAGGAACCTTCGACCATGCGGCTATCCGCTCCATCAACCACCTTCTCGCTGGCGCTGCTGCTGGGCGCCTGCGCCAGTTCGCCCGAGCAGGATTACAACCGGAGCGTGGCCGACGCCAATTTCAAACTGGGCATCGGCTACATGCAGTCGGGCCGATTGGAAGTCGCTGCCGAAAAGCTGCTCAAGGCGCTGCAATTCGATGAGAGTTCCCCGGAAACCCATAACGCGATTGCCGTGCTGTACGAGGACATGCGCGAGTACAGCCCGGCGGAAACCCACTATAAGCGCGCTATCGAACTCAAGCCTGATTACACCCTGGCCAAGCTGAACTACGCCCGCTTTCTCTGCACTCGCGAGCCGGTTCGCACCGCCGAAGGCGAGAGCGAACTCCAGCGGATTGCGGATGATCCAGCGAACGCCGGCGCTAATGCCTCCGACGCCTATGCGATCCTGGGCGTGTGCGCCCGCAAGCGTGACGATCCGGCGCAGGCCGAAACCTGGCTGCGCAAGGCGCTGGAACTCAACCCCGATAACAGCAGCGCCTTGATGAATATGGCTGAACTCAGCCAGAAACAGGGGAACACGCTGCCTGCCCGGGCTTTTTTGCAGCGCTATCACGCCAAAAACCGCCCCACGCCGCAAAGCCTGTGGCTGGGGATGCTGATCGAGCAAGCCAGTGATGGCGATCCGCAACTCCGCCGGGAATACGGTGTGGCGCTTTTATCCCGTTTTCCCGATTCTGACGAAACCCGCCGCCTGAAACACTCGCCATGAGCGCAACGAGTATGAGCCAACAATCTATCGTCCATTGCACCCCAACGACCGAACCCGCCGCACTGAGCGCCGAATCGCTGGGCGCCTGGCTGGCTCGAACCCGCGTCAGCCACGATGTTGATCTGCGGGTTGCCGCCCGCCGCCTTGGCCTGAACCCAATCCTGATCCAGGCGCTTGAAGCCGATGACTTTACCCAACTGGGACCGCCGGTGTTCGTGCGCGGCTATTTAAGCCGCTATGCCCGCTTCCTCGATCTGCCGGAGCAGGCGGTGCTGGAGCGCTATCGCCAGCAGGCCGCCGCCAGTCAGGAGCCACCACCGCTGAAGGTGGTGCTGCCACAGCGCCGACAAACGCAGGTCCGTGATC
>JAAUTD010000168.1 GCA_012031845.1 Synechococcaceae cyanobacterium SM1_2_3 | reverse complement strand
TCGGTCAGGACGGCGACTTGCCGGCGGCGGGCGACTGGAACGGCGATGGCAAAGCCAAGGTTGGGGTGTTCCGTAACGGCACTTGGTATCTGGACTACAACGGCAACGGCGCTTGGGACGGTTGTCAGCAGCAGGGCGGACAGGACAAGTGCTTGTTTAACAGCTTCGGTCAGGCCGACGATTGGCCGGTGGTCGGGAAGTGGTAAAGAAATAGCTTCCTATCACTGATTCCTCTGCCAACAGAAGCTTTTCTATTGGTAGAGGAGCAACCTTGGGACGTAGCACGATCTTCACAATTTGTCTTGTAACGGGCAGGATGCCCGTTTTACCGATTTTCAATTCCGCCGACCAAACCGGTAATGCGATACGCCCCATTCTTCCCCACTGCGATAGCCAAATAATTCCGCGCAAGCCATGAAAAACACTCGCCAGCGTTGAAACCAGCGTTCAGCTTCTTGTGATCCGTAGGTCTCGGTGAATAAATCCAGCAGTTCCTTTCGATGCCGATCCTGATTGATCAGCCAGGCTTCCAGAGTGCGCTGATAATGACGGCCATTGGAATGCCATTGCTCTTCCAGTTGCAGATCATCCTGAAAATGTAGCAATAAATCCCGCGAGGGCATCAAGCCGCCAGTGAAGAAATAGCGGCCCATCCAGTTATCATCACCCTCAGTCTCAAACGGATAAGCTAACTGGCGATGAGTGAAGATATGAACGAACAATTTTCCGTCCGGTTTCAGCCAGGTTTTAATCCGCGCCATGAGCTGCTGGTAATTGCGCATATGCTCGAACATTTCCACCGACACGACGCGATCAAAATGCTGTGCAGTCGCAAAATCATTCATGTCGGCAGTAATCACCTGAACCTGATTAAAGCTGCGCTGACGGCATTGCGCTTCAATAAATTCACGCTGCGAATGCGAATTGGAGACCGCCGTAATTCTCGAATCGGGATAGAATTCCGCCATCCACAGCGTCAATGAACCCCAGCCACAGCCCAATTCCAGAATATCCTGATCAAAGCCCAGTTGCGCCCGTTCGCAGGTCAGCGCCAACATCGCCGCCTCAGCAGTCGCCAAATCCCGCGCTTCTTCCGGCCAGTAGCAGGAACTGTATTTCAGTCGCGGCCCCAGCGCCTTTTGAAAAAACCGGCTGGCATTTCGTAATGCTGTTGGTTGGCGGCAGCAGGATGAAGCGCAATTGGACTCTTGCGCAATTCGCTGATGAATTGCTCCTGCATCGCAGCCCGGAGTGATTCATTGCAGTTATCTTCGGCGCGTAATCGCTTTGCCAACAGTTGGACGGATGCCAATTCGGATGAGCCAGTCGGGAATAAAACCCCGCTCCATTAAATCTATCGCCAGGCCAAGCATTAAACCTCCTGTTTCGGAAACCAGGGAATAAAGACGCTGGTGCTGCGCTGATAGGCGCGGTAATCGTCGCCGCGACTGGCCAACGCCTGTTGTTCGGTGTAAGGAATGCCGGTGACTTTGAATAAGGCATAAAGCATCAGCGCCGGGCCGAGTAAAGTCAGCCACCATTCCGGTGAACCCCAGGCCAGCAGCGGATAACTCCACCAGTGCAGCCACTCGAAAAAATAATTGGGATGACGGGAATAACGCCACAACCCAACCCGGCAAGTACGGCCACGATTGGCGGAATTAGCCCGCCAGGTCGCTAATTGCTTATCGGCCAAAGCTTCACCACCGACCGCCAGCAGCCAAATCAGAATCGCCGATAAGACGGCAAATAACGGCGGCGATTCCGGGGTCAGCGCCACGATGAGAAATGGAACCGCGAAGATTGCCGCCAGCAGTCCCTGCGCCTGAAAGAACCCGAAAAATTTGAGTTGAGTGTGTTCGCGCCAATGCGCCCGCAGCCGTTGATAACGGTCATCTTCCGGTTTACTGATCAACCGATTGGACAGGATGTAGGCGGCCAGCCGGAACGACCAGCCGCCCGCCATGACCGCGACCAGAATGCGCCGCAACGGATCGCCGTCGGCCAGCGCGGCGTAACCCAGCGCCAGCAGGCCCAGACTGGCCGCCCAGGTAAAATCAACGATGCCAGCGTCCTGCGTGCGCCATTGCGCCGCCCAGGCCAGCAGCATCAACAGCGCCGCCGCCGCCCAACCGATTAGGAAAAAGTCGCCGCCAGTCATCTCAGTCCGCTCCTGTAACTCGAAGATCAATGCACTTCCCGGCATGAGCGTGGTCTTGAAGGAACGTCATTGCGATTTGGAGAGCGTTCATGTTGCGGGTTTCGGTCATCGTTTGTGGAATTCTGTTGGGCTTGCTGGTCGCGGCTATTTTGATCGCCAGCAACCACAGTCATGTGCTGGCGGGTCTGCGCTATGTCATCGCGAATCCGTGGGGCATAGTCACTTTACTTGATCTCGGCATTGGTCTGTTATTCGTTGCGGTCTGGCTGGCTTTGGTGGAGCCAAATCGGTGGCGGGCAGTAGCCTGGATTGTGGCGCTACTGCTGCTGGGCAATGTGATCACGCTGGCTTATCTGCTGTCGCGGACTTGTCATGCGCGGCATTTGCGCGATTTGTTTCTGCCATCCCGTCATAACGATTGGCGATGATGAGCAATAACGGCATGGCTGCCGCCCATATTCCACCCACGGCCAGCAGACTGATTAACGGTTCTGTGAGCAATACCCCACCCAGTTCGGAACCACCGTAATAGGCCAGCGGCCCGGCGATTGCGCCCAGTAGCGCAGCCAATTTCAAACGAGGCTTTAACCAGCGCAGTGAAACATTGCAGGTGGTGGCGAAGGCAATCCATAGGGCTATCATCCAGTACGGCGCCAGTCCCGGATGAAATTGCCCGGACGGGAATTGCAGCAATCCCGGAATCGTCAGCAGCGAATCCGCGAACAAACCCATTAGGCCGCTTAGAATCAGCAGAATGGCTTCAGTCTTTGGCCGCGCCGCGTGGTAAAGATGCAGCGCAACGACAACAGCGGTGACGATAACGCCCAGCCACGGCCATTGATGAGCGCCGCCGATGACGCAGGCCAGCCAGGCGATTTGAAACGCGATGAAATTCACCAGAATAGGCATAGCGCAGTCCTGAAAGAGTTGTGAATCTCTCCAATCGCCCTCACCCCGCGCTTCATAGCTCCCCCTCTCCCGCAAGCGGGAGAGGGGTTGGGGGGGAGAGGGCGAATTTCATCAGCAGTGATCAACAACCCGGTTACGACAAAGCCGGAATAATCGCATCACGCCGACATTGCGGCTTGGTCAGCAGCAATTGCACCGTGCCGATGGTCCGTTCCCGGAAACCGCCTTCGCAATAGCACAGATAGTATTCCCACATCCGAATAAAACTCTCCGGGAAACCGAGAGCGCGCACCCGCTCCAAATTGGCCAGAAACCGTTCTCGCCAGTGGCGCAAAGTAGTGGCGTAATGCGCCCCGATGTCTTCCAGATGAAAGATGCGAAAATCAGTGCTGTGCGCCAGTTTGTCGGCAATGGCGCTGAGTGAAGGCAGAAATCCGCCGGGAAAAATATAGTACTGAATAAAATCCACTTCACGCCGGTATTGCTGATATTTCTGATCGGCAATGGTAATGGCCTGCAATAGCATCATGCCTTGGGGTTTCAGCAGCTTAGCGCAGGCGCGGAAATAGCCGCTTAAATGCCGTTCACCGACCGCCTCAATCATTTCAATCGAAACCAGCTTGTCGTAACTGCCGCGCAAGTCGCGGTAATCCTGACAAAGCACCGTGATCCGATCCTGTAATCCGGCCTCCCGCACACGTTCACAGGCCAATTGGTATTGCTCCTGGGAAATCGTGGTGGTCGTCACCCGGCAACCGTAATGTTGCGCGGCGTACAGCGCAAAACCGCCCCAGCCTGCGCCAATTTCCAACAATGATCATTCGGGTTTAATTCCAGCTTTTGGCAAATGCGGTCATTCTTGGCAATGGACGCTTCTCGCAATCCGGTTTGCGGGGTAGGAAAGATCGCAGCCGAATACATCAGGGTATCGTCGAGAAACAGCCGGTAAAACTCATTGCCCAGATCGTAGTGAGCAGCGATATTGGCGCGACTGCCGCGCCGGTTGTTGTCGCGGCGGGCGTACAGCAGCCGCAGCAGCGGCATGATCAGCCGGGTCAGGCCCTTTTCCAGCCCCAACAACGCATCCTGATTCAGCACAAAAATCCGCACCAGCGCCGGTAAATCGTCGCAAGTCCACTCGCCTTCCATGTAGCCCTCGGCAACGCCAATGCTGCCGCGCAAGGCCAGCCGCCAATAGGCATTGGGATCGTGAATCGTGACTGTGGCGCGCAACGGACAGGCGGCGCTGACTTGGCCGAAGGGGTGAATGCCCTCGGCATCCACCAGGGTGACGCAACCCTGCGTCATTTTCGCCAGTTGCGCAAAGACCGACCGCCGCAGCCAGCGCCCGGCGCGGCGAGGCTGAGGCGGCGCTGGCGATAAATCGTCGGGGGAAGACAGCGCCGATGTTTGCTGCATAGCCTTAACTCTCCTCAACAGATTTGACGGGGGTCGGGGGATGCGGGCAATAGGGGATGCGTTTCCACCACAGCCGCAACGCTTCCCAGTGAATCGCCGCAATCACTTTCAGGGTCATCAACGGAAAGCGTACCAGCACCTTCGTCAGGTTCCAGCCCGTGATCGGCTGGCGGCGCAAGCTCAGGGTGGCGTCGAGTATTCGCTGCTGGTTTTTGAGCACATTCAGATGCACCGCCAGATGCGGCCCCGGCGTGGTGGAATGCCAGCCGTAGCGCAAGTCCATCGGCAGAAATGGGGAAACGTGCATGGCTTTATCAAATTCCGCCTGCTGCTTGCCGGTTTGCTCGGCGACATCCATTACATAGCCAACCCGCTCGCCCCAGGGGGTGTTACAGACTTCGGCGACCAGTAGATCAAGCTGTTCGCCGTCAGGCTTGAAACAGTAGTACACGCTGATCGGATTCATGCAGTAGCCGAAATAGCGCAGATGTGTGAGCAGCCGGATCGGGCCTTGCGGACGGCGACCGGACTGTTGTTCAGCCAGATCGCGCACATAGGTATCGAGGGGAAGGCTGGGATCGCCGAAATGATCGCGGCGGCGAAACCAGGCCAATGCTGGGCGTCGCGCTGACCACAGCCAGTGGCCTTTGAATGCGGTATCCAGTTCGGCTAGGTCGAGATAGACCATGAACAGCGTGTAGCGGAACTGATGCAAACGTGGAAAAAAGCGCCGATGCTGGACATAACCAACATAAAGCTGACTGTTCATGCTGCTGCCCCCCGTTCCAGCAGATCGCGGGCGACCGCCAGCCCGCTGTTCACACCATCTTCGTGGAAGCCATAACTCCAATACGCGCCACAATACCCGGTGCGATTGACCCCGCTGATTTCGGCGCGACGGGCTTGCGCCGCGACGCCTGCTTCGGTGAAGACCGGATGATGATAAGTGGTGCGGTAGAGAATCCGCGCCGGGTCAATCGCAGCGCTGCGGTTGAGGGTGACGCAGAACGTTTCTGGTGTGTACAAGCCTTGTAGAATATTCATGTCATAAGTGACCGCAACTCTGGCCTGAGGTTGCGTCGGCAATGATAGTTCCAGGCCGCCCACGCTCGCCGACAATGCGGCAACAGCTGAATATCGGTGTGCAATACCGCTTCATTTTCCTGATACGGAATCGCGCCGAGAATCTCCCGCTCCGGGCCGGTGGCGTCTGCCAGCAACCGCAACGCCTGATCGCTGTGACAGGCGAAAATCACCGCGTCAAACGCTTCCGCCGGGCTGTCTTTGGGCTTGATCAGCACTTGAGAAGGCTCGCGACTGACTGTCATCACCGGACAATTCAGGCGAATGCGGTCGCGGAACGGGGCGGTCAGGCGTTCCACATAGTTGCGCGATCCGCCCTGAATCACCCGCCATTGCGGTCGATCACTGACGCTTAACAGGCCGTGATTCTTGAAGAATTGCACAAAAACCGCGCTGGCATTTCGCCGACCAGGGCCGTTTCCGCTGACCAGATCGAGGCCGCCATTGGCAAAATGTAATGGGCGCAAAACTCGCGGCTGTAGGAATGTTGCTGCAAATAGGCGTTCAGGCTGAGATCGGATGCGCCATTCAGCAAGGCGGGCGCTTCGCGGTTGAAGCGCAGAATGTCGCGGATCATGCGATAGAACGATGGCCGGAACAGGTTGCGGCGCTGGGCGAACAGGGTGTTGAGATTATCGCCGTTATATTCCAGCCCGGTGCGCTCGCAGCGAACGCTGAAACTCATCAAGGTGGCTTGCGACGCCACGCCCAATTCATCGAGCAGGGCGATGAAGTGGGGATAGGTCCAGTCGTTGAACACGATAAAGCCGGTGTCTATCGCGTACTGCCGCCCGCTGACTTCAACATCCACCGTGTGAGTATGGCCGCCGATGTAGTCATTGGCCTCAAACAGGGTCAGTTCATGCTGACGATGCAGTTGCCAGGCGGCGGTCAACCCGCTGATTCCCGTGCCGATAATGGCGATTTTCATCCACGGCTCCGGCTTAAAGGCGGCTCTTGATCAGGCGAATCACGCTGCCCAGCACCGGGACCCGCTCGTAAATAAACGCGCCCATGTCAAAGTAGTCGTGGTGATAAACCGCCTTGCCGTCGTCGTTGAATTTGAGGTGGCTGACCCCGCGCAGATCGAGCATTTCGCCGCGCCGGAACTGGCGATGTTCGAAGCGCATGATCCACACCAGCATCGCCTGCGGGCCATCCGTCAACTCGCTTTCAAACTCGAACTGGCAGGACACTACCCCGGTATAGAGTCGGGCGTAGTAATCGCGCAGCGCCGCCAGACCGTGCAGTTCATGCACCGGATCACGGAAAAACACTTCTGGCGCATAAATTTCGTCCAGGAGATTCAAGGTGTTGGCGTTTAACTGATTGAAAGCCGTCTTGAAACGATCCAGCGATTCCGACATGGGCTTGCCCTCCAGCGATCAGCATAGCTTGTCTAATAAATTTAGACATTATTTGTACAACACTGCTAAGATTTGTACAAGACTTATTCAAATTTTAGCAAACCTGATTGAGGACGTGAACATGAGCGCAATTGCATTGGTGACGGGCGCCAGCGGCGGTTTAGGGCAAGCGGTGGCGGGCGAGCTGCGCCGGGAAGGCTGGACCGTGGCGCTGGTGGGCCGAAGTCTGGAGCGGCTGCACGCAATGGAAGGCGTTGAAGCTTTGTGCATTGAGGCCGATGTTTCGACCCCGGATGGCGCGCAGACCGCGCTGGCGCAATGCCAGCAGCACATTGGCTTGCCGACCGCGCTGGCGCATTGCGCCGGAACTACCTTGTTATCGCCGTTGCATCGCACGACGCCGGAACAGTATCGAAGCTGCCTGAGCGCCAATCTGGATAGCGCCTTTTTTATGCTGGGCGCGTTTGTGGAAGGCTTGCGGCAAGCGCGGGAGCCGGGCGCGGCGGTGCTGGTGTCGTCGGTGGTGGCGCGGATTGGCGTGGCGAACCATGAGGCGATAGCGACCGCCAAGGCGGGCGTGGAAGGGTTGGTGCGGTCGGCGGCGGCAACCTATGCGCCGTCCCGCATCCGCATCAATGCGGTCGCGCCGGGGATTATGGATACGCCCGCTGTGGCGCGGATTATCGGCAATGAAGCCAGTCGCGCTGGCGCGGCTCGGCAATATCCCTTGCCCGGTATTGGCGATCCGGCGGATTTGGCGCGGCTGATGGTTTGGCTGTTGTCCGAGAAAGCAGGCTGGATTACCGGGCAGGTCTGGGCAATGGACGGCGGCTTTTCCAGTGTGCGGCCACTGGTGAAATAACGGTGATTATTGGCTGATTAGGTGTGGTTTTAAGTGGGTAGCTTGAGTTGCTGACAATTCAACCTGCCTACTGAATTACTCCGGTAAGCCGGTAAGCTATACCGTAGTTTTTCAATAATCTCTTCAACAGATTGTGGTTTGAGTTGGCCGCTATGAAACAGCGTCAGACTTTCGCTCGCTGCCATAGCGATGTCCTTACGCCGGGCTTCGAGTCGACGATGTTGCACAATATCCACCAGCATATCCTGCTGATCTTCGGGTAATTCCATTACGCCATCTAAAATTTGGTCGAGGGTCGTCATTGTTGGGTCTCCTTGGATTTTTAACAGGACTTTCGCTCCATCCGTTCGCCCTGAGCCTGTCGAAGGGCATTCATCGGTAAAAAACGGGGTTCGACAGGCTCACCCCGAACGGTTTTTAATCCAGA
>JAAUTD010000167.1 GCA_012031845.1 Synechococcaceae cyanobacterium SM1_2_3 | reverse complement strand
GGCTTCAAACAGCAACGGCGCGGGCATCCGCTCCCGGACAAGGGACTCCAACAAGGACGCCGCCTCCGGCAATTGTTCCGCCAGCGTCGCCCGATTAGCGCCGAGAGGATCAAATGCCCCGCACCGAATCAGCGAGTCAAAAGCGCGGCGGTTGAGTTTATGCAAATCCACTCGCTGACAGAGATCAAATAAATCGGTGAAGAGGCCATTGCGCCGCCGTTCTTCAATCAGCGCCTCAATCGCGCCTTCGCCAACGCCTTTGATTGCGCCCAGGCCGTAGTGAATTTCGCCGTTATCACCCACGGTAAAGCGATATTCGGAAACATTAATCTGCGGTGGCGTCAGCGTAATCCGCATTTGCCGACACTCTTCCACCAGCACCACCACTTTATCGGTCTTATCCATATCCGAGGATAAAACCGCCGCCATAAAAGCCGCCGGATAATGGGTTTTCAGCCAAGCGGTTTGATAGGACACCAGGGCATAAGCAGCGCTATGTGATTTATTGAAGCCATAGCCGGAAAACTTGTCCACCAGATCAAAAATAGCGCTGGCGGTTTCTGATTCCACTCCGTTATTCGCCGCCCCGTCCACAAATACCGATCGCTGCTTCGCCATTTCCTCCGGTTTCTTCTTGCCCATGGCCCGCCGCAGCAAATCGGCTCCGCCCAGACTATATCCCGATAGCACCTGGGCAATTTGCATCACCTGTTCCTGATAGAGAATGACGCCGTAAGTCGGTTTGAGAATGCTGGTCAGCGTAGGATGCGGATATTCAATGCGGGCGCGGCCATGCTTGCGGTCAATAAAGTCGTCCACCATCCCGGATTGCAGTGGCCCCGGTCGAAACAGCGCCACTAATGCCACGATCTCTTCAAAGCAATCTGGTTGCAATCGGCGAATCAGGTCTTTCATACCGCTGGATTCCAATTGGAAAATGGCGGTGGTTTGATAACGCTTCAGCAGCTTGAAGGTGTCCGGGTCATCCAGCGGAATATCGGCAATATCCAGCGGCTTCTCGCCCGTTATCGCCCGTTGCCGGTTAATGGTCTGCACCGCCCAATCAATGATGGTGAGGGTGCGCAATCCCAGAAAGTCGAATTTAACCAGTCCCGCTGCTTCCACATCGTCTTTATCGAACTGGGTGATCAGACTGGCGTCATCATCATTCGATTCCCGGTAGAGCGGAGCAAAATCTGTAAGCGCGGTTGGGGCAATGACCACGCCGCCGGCATGTTTACCGACATTACGCGCCAATCCTTCCAGCGAGCGGGCCAGATCGATCAGCGTCTTCACCTCCTCGTCGTTTTCGTACAGCCGCCGCAGTTCCGCTTCCTGCTCAATCGCCTTGTCAAGCGTGATCCCCAGCTCGAACGGTATCAGCTTGGCGATCCGATCCACAAAGCCGTAGGGATGGCCCAGCACCCGGCCCACATCGCGCACCACCGCCTTGGCCGCCATGCTGCCGTGGGTGGCGATCTGCGAAACCTTGTCACGGCCATAGCGTTCAGCGACGTACTCAATCACCCGGTCACGGCCTTCCATGCAGAAATCAATATCAAAGTCGGGCATGGACACCCGTTCAGGATTGAGGAACCGCTCAAACAGCAGGTCATAGGCCAGCGGGTCCAGATCGGTAATGCCGAGTGAATAGGCGACCAGCGAACCGGCGCCGGAACCCGGCCCGGCCCCACCGGCACCTCATGATCCCGCGCCCACTGGATGAAATCGGCGACGATCAGGAAATAGCCGGGGAAGCCCATTTGAATGATGACGCCCAGTTCGCGCTCCAGCCGCTGGTCATAAATCCGGCGGCGTTCGGCGAAATCGGGCGCGGTGGCATCCAGCAGCCGTTGCAGCCGCCGCTCCAGACCGGCGCGGGCTTGCGCGGTGAAATAGGCGTCGGCGCTCAGGCCGTCGGGCGCGGGAAAATCCGGCAACACATTTTTGCCCAGTTCGATTTGCAGATTGCAGCGGCGGGCGATTTCCACGCTGTTAGCGAGCGCCTCCGGCACATCGGCGAACAGTTCGGCCATTTCCGCCGGGGAGCGCAGATATTGTTGATCGCTGTAGCGGCGCGGACGGCGCGAGTCGTCCAGGGTTGCGCCTTCATGAATGCAGACCCTCGCCTCGTGGGCCTCGAAATCCTCACGGCGCAGAAAGCAGGTTTCGTTGGTGGCGACCACCGGGGTCGCCGTCGCCGCCGCCAAATCAATCACCGCATCCAGATAATCCTCTTCCTGCGGGCGGCCAGTGCGCTGCACTTCCAGATAAAACCGCTCCGGGAACAGGTGTCGCCAATCCGCCAGCCAGGTTTCCGCTAAATCGCGCTGATCGTTGAGCAGGGCGCGACCGAGTTCGCCTTCGCGACCGCCGGACAGCGCGATCAAGCCCTCGGTATGGCCCGCCAGCCAGGCGAAATCAATGATCGGCAACCCTTGGCGCTGCCCGTCCAGAAAGCTGCGGCTGACCAGCCGGGTCAGGTTGCGATAGCCGCTCAGGTTCTGGCACAGCAGCACCAGCCGCGCCGCGGGTTCGTCGCGGCGCTGCACCCAGGCGTCCACCCCGATAATCGGTTTGATCCCGGCTCCCAGCGCGGTCTTGTAAAACTTGATCAGGGCGAACAGGTTGCTCATGTCCGTGACGGCCACGGCGGGCATTCCCGTCGCCGCCACCTGTTTGACCAGATTTTTGATGCGGATCAGCCCGTCTACCAGGGAGTATTCGGTATGCAAGCGCAAGTGGACGAACGAAGCGGTCATGTCATTTCACCGATCTGGCGAGTTTGAGTAATTGCACATCCAGCCGCAGATTGACGCGCTTGGCGGCTTGCAAATTGATGTCAAAGCGGTAGCGTCCGCCGCTGGGCGTCAGGCCAATGATACCCCCGCTCTCAACGAAATCAGGATGATCGCTCACGGTGAGCATCGCCGAGCGCTCGGCAGTGCGCAGATAAGGTTCGACTGGCCCCGGCAGTTCGGCGGGTAAATACAGGAGCTGGCAATTTCCAGCTTCAGCGGAAGCACTGATCAGCCGGGTGAGAACCGTCCGGCCCTGTACCTGCTGATTCGTCAGCATCGAGAGTTCCTGCGCCATTCCAGCGTCGCCGGGAGCCAGACAGATCTGCAAAGGCGCGTTGACCGCAAGGGCAGTTGCGGGCCATTCGGTAAAGCGGGCGAAATTCAGCAGGAAACCCAGCCGAATCCGGGCGTCGGAGGCCCAAGCGTCATTGCCCGCCAGCAGAACCAACACAAGCAGCAAAACCTTGAGCAGCGCCATGTTGGAGCCAATAGGCCAACACAGGCCGATCTTTAGAACTCCCATCGAGCCTGGCCGTAGACGGTGCGCGGCATACAGGTGGGGACAGTGCCGGAAAAGTCGGTGGGGTATGCAATACCGGAGTATGCGTCGCAAGCGCCCTCGTTGAGGTTTTGCCCCACCAGGGACAGTTCCAGATCCTTGCGCGGTTTCCAGGCCAGCCGCAGATCCAGCGCGCTAAACGCCTGGCGTGCGTACTGGGGGCTGGCGGCGATGGAAGGCCGCTCGCTCAGGTAGCGATACCACAGATCCAGGCTCATGTCGGCGCGCGGGGTCCAAGAGGCCCGTAATGAAGTGATGTAGCGTGGGGTGAGATAGGAGACCGCTACCGGAGCTGCGCCGACCTGCGTTACCTCGTTCCAGGTCTGGGCCAATTGGAAACGCAGGCTGCTGATGGGCCGCCAGTCCGCCGCCAGTTCGATGCCGTTTAAAGTCATCTCGCCGCCATTGATGGTTGGGGTCACGATATCTACATAGCTTGGATCGAGCAGCGAAGGGCCTGGCGCGAAGGTCGCCGCGCTGAAGGTCCGCAGTTGGTCGTAGCGGTGGGAAAACACCACACAGTCGGTGAATACGGTTGGAGTCCATTGCGACCGCCAGCCGATTTCGTAAGCCCGCAATTCCTCGCTGCCAAAGTCGCTAGTGCTTTGCAGCCGGAGGATGTAAGGGACCACTGTGGGCGGATAGGGTGGTGGCAGGGGAGCTAACGCGCTGATCGTACTCAGGTTGAATCCACGCTCACCGCGCGAGGCGCCCGCGCGCCCGTGACGCGGCCATCCACAGGGTGTGGTTAGGTTGCGCGTTCCAGGACAGGCGAGCGGTGGGCTGATTCTCCCAACCAGTGAAGGGATTATGGTCCAGACGCAGTCCCAAGGTCAGGGAGAGGGTATCGGTCAGGCTGATTTCATCCTGGGCGAACAGGCTGTAATAGCTCAGGCGGGCGGACGGTTCGTTAATGAAGGTGAAGGCGCTGGGCAACATGGTGTCCTCCGTCAGCCGATAGTTGCCGCCCCAGACCACGTCATGCCGTTCGCCCACTTTCAGATGATGTTGAATATCCAGATCAAAGGTGTCGCGCTGGTCGGTCACCAGGTTGGTCGCCTGCAAATCACCGTGGGCATAAGCGCCCTGCGCTTGCAGGCTGGAGCCATCGGCCCAGGTTTTTTCGTAACGGGCGCGCAGGCTGCCGCCGCGATGCCGCTCCGTGGCGATGCCCGGCCCGACGTCCGGTAACTGAAAACCGGAATTGACTTGGCTATTCATCTCGAAAACATCGCCGGAAACATCCCAGCGCACCCCGTTGGCGCCATAACCGTCCAGCCGGAACCCGGCGGAACGATTGCGGTAGTCATCCTGACCATCGCCGCCATTAAGCGCCTCCTGGCTATGGGCGTTCTGGGCCGACACATAAGCCCGGTAAAACAGGTTGCCGTCCTGGGCGGAGCCGCCCCAGCGCGCCCGGCCATAGCCGCCTTCCACAGTGCCCGCGCCGATCACCGCCAATCCGCCTGGCGTGGCGGCGGCGGACTTGGTGATGATGTTGATCACGCCGTTTACGGCATTGGTTCCCCACACCGCCGAACCGGGGCCACGGATCACCTCGATGCGCTCAATGTCCTCCAGTGGAAACTGGAGATCCTCCCAAAGCACGCCGGAGAAGGAGGGGTTGAAGATATTGCGGCCATCCACCAATACCAGAATCTCGTTGGCCAGTCGATCGGCGAACCCGCGCATGGAAATCGCCCAGCGGTTGCCGGAGGTCCGAGTGGCGTCCACGCCAGGGGCCAGCCGCAGGACTTCCGGCAGGGAATTGGCCCCGGAATGGCGGATATCCTCGGCGGTGATGACAAAGACCGCAGCGGCGGCATTGGCCAGGCGTTGCGGCTTCTTGGCGACCGAGGTGACTTCGGCCTGCATCAGGTCTTCGAGCGACAGGTTGGCGACATCCTCCCCGTCCTGAGCAATCACCGGCAACACAACGCCGCTCAAGGTCAAGCCAACAACCGCAGTCAGCATCCTTGGGTTTATCTGGATCATTCTGCGGTTTCCTCAACGATTTTCTCCAGAGCCTGCCGCACCCGCTGATATTCAGCATGGGCGGCGGCGATCCGCAGGAATGCCGCATCCGTATCGCCCTGACGGCAGAGCATCTCCATATCCTGAAAAATCGCCGCCAGCGTTTCCGCTCCGATATTGAAGCTGCTGGATTTAAGCACATGGGCGGCGTGGGTTAGCACTGAACCATCACGGTCGGCCAACGCCTGATCAATGCGGGCAAAATCACTGGACGCACTTTGGAGGTAGGCTTGCGCCAGACGCCGCACCAGGGCATTACCGCCGGTCGGGGTCAGTTGGCGCATGTTGTCCAGCGCCGCCGGATTGATCGGCGCTGACAACAGACTGGTTTCTTGCCTTTTTTCGCATTCGCGATCACGGCGCCGGTTCGGGCGCACTGGCCGCGACCATTGCGGGCGCGGCGACGCCCTCTGGCTCTGGCAACCAGCGTTTCAACATTTCGCTAAGCTGCCCGCCGGAATACGGTTTCGCCAGATAGTCATCCATCCCCGCTTCCAGACAATTTTCCCGGTCGCCCGTCACCGCATTGGCGGTGAGCGCCACGATAGGAATACGGCGGGCATTTCCGGTTTCCAGCCGACGAATTTCAGCGGTGGCTTCAAAACCGTTCAGCACCGGCATCTGACAATCCATCAGCACCATGTCGAAATCCTGACTCTGAAACAGCGCGACCGCTTCCTGTCCATCATTCGCCACCTGCACCTGCAACCCCAGCCGTTCCAGCCAGGAGCGGGCCACAATCTGGTTGACTCGATTGTCCTCGGCCAGCAGCACCCGGCCACGCAGGTTTTTTGGATCGGCGCGGGTATTGCGCTGGCTGGGAAGCCGGGAGGGCTGATCGCCGAGAACCGCTTGAATGGCTTTCAGCAGCGCCGCTTGCCGCACCGGTTTATTCAGACAGCGGGCGATCCCCGCCTGCTTGAGTTGCTCCCGGCTTTGAGAGTCGGAAGACGACAACATCAGCAGGCGCGGTTTGAACAGTCCACCTTCGGCTTGAATCGCCTTGGCCAAGGTCAGACCATCCATGTCGGGCATGTGCATGTCGAGTACAACCACCGTTATCGGGCAACCGGCCTGTTGTGCTTCACGCAGTATCCGTAGCGCCTCCGCGCCACTGTCCGCCACTTGCGGAGCCATGCCCCAGTTAAGCATCTGGCAGGCCAGAATTTCGCGATTGGTCTGGTTGTTGTCTACGATCAGGATGTTGATTCCAGCCAATTCCTCCACCGTGGCGGTTATGGCCGATGCCGGTCGAGTTCCGGTTATTTTCAGCCGCAAATGGATGCGAAAGGTCGAACCCTGTCCCGGCGCACTGTCCACTGCGATGTTCCCGCCCATCAGATTAACCAGCCGCTGACAGATGGTGAGTCCCAGTCCGGTGCCGCCGTACTTGCGGGTCATGGTTCCATCGACTTGCGAGAAATGATCGAAAATCCGCGCCTGGGCCTCGGTCGGGATGCCAATCCCGGTATCGCGCACGGTCAGCGCCAAGGCAACCTGATCATCGGGATCATCCGGCTGATTTTGCACCGTCAGTTTGACGATGATTTCACCGCGCTCGGTGAACTTGATGGCGTTACTGAGCAGGTTGGCCAGAACCTGCCGCAGCCGCAGCGAATCGCCAAACACCAGCGGGATTTCTCCCACCGGCAGATCAGCAGCCAATTCCAGACCCTTTGCTTGGGCCGGTTGCGCGAACATTTCCACCACTTCTTCAATCAGCGAACGGAAATCCACCACCGTGATTTCCAACTCCAGCTTGTTCGATTCAATCTTGGAGAAGTCCAGGATGTCATTGATGATATTGAGCAAATGCCGGCCTGAAGCCTCGATGGTTTCCGCAAAGCGGCGTTGCGCCGGTTCCAGTTGGCTGTTCAGCAATAGCTCGGTCATCCCCAGCACCCCATTCATCGGCGTGCGAATCTCGTGGCTCATCGTCGCCAGAAATTCACTCTTGGCCCGGCTACCCGCTTCCGCCGCTTCCTTGGCGTGGCGTAATTCAGCCGTGCGCTGTTCTATCTTCTGCTCCAGGGTATCCAGATGATCGGCCAGCCGCCGGTCGCGCTCCTGAACCTGTTCCAGCATGTCATTAAACCCCTGGGCGAGAACATCGAACTCGCCGACTCCCCGATGGCGATGCTCGCAAATCCATCCGCCCTGCCTTGACCTGTTCCATCAGCGCCGTCAATTGGTTTAGAGGCTGAGTGACGCGGGGCAACAAATAGGATTGCAGCCGCATCGCCAGCGCCAGCGCCAGCGGAATCGCCAGCAGCGTCAAGAGCAGATGCCACATCATCTGCTGGTGCAGCGACGCCAGATCAATCACCAGCGCGATCCCGCCCAAGGACTGATTATCAAAACGGGCCATGCGGAAGAACACGATATGAGAGAGCGACAGCCGATAGCCTTCCTGGCCAAAGCGCACAGGCTGTTCCCATTTCTGGACGCCGGGCCGTTGATAACGGGCGACCGATGCTCCGGCGTTGCCGACGACTTCCGCGTAAACCACGTCTGGAATAGTGCGCAGTGAGTTCAGGGTGAGTTGCGCCGCCTGGTAATCCTCAAAGCTCAGCGACGCCACCAGATTATCGTGCAGCAACTCGACCCGCATCTCGCCATCGCGGATTCGTCCCTGTAGCAGCAGCCAGAGCGTGATCGCCAGCACCAGCACCGTCAGCAGCGCGATAGCCGACGCCAGCACCAGCAGATTGATGTGCGCGAGTCGTTGCCGTAGAGAAATGGGGCCTGAGGGCAGGGCCATCACCGATTTCCTCTCAAGTGGTAGCGGGATTTATAGCTATCAATGCGGTGTAGCACAGGCAGAACGTCCGCGCTAGTCAACCATTGCTTGCAGCGCAGCGGCCACCGGCGCG
>JAAUTD010000166.1 GCA_012031845.1 Synechococcaceae cyanobacterium SM1_2_3 | reverse complement strand
GTTGTGGTAAACAACATTTTACCCTACCGAAGGCTCTCTCCTCGTATCAATGAGTTAGAGAAAACTGTCCGAACCATTGATACCATCACCTTAATAAAATCAAAACAACCGGCCATCCGCCTCCCCTGATTGATCAAGCATCACTTTCAAACTCGACCGCCAATCCCTCGCACCCGGCAACAAAATTCAGCACCCGCTCGCTCCACCCGGAAATCTCCGCCGTCCACAGCCCTTCATACGCGACGCCGCGCTGGTGGGCGCTGACATCAATCAGATAGTTAAACGACCCAAATGGATTCGGCATCCGGTTGTTCAGATCGCAGTCCTGGCTGTCGGAAAATACGATGATCCGATCGGGGGGGTCTTCCCGCTGGCGGATGGACTCCAGGCATTGCCGGGTGAAAATCCCGCCGCCGCCCAAGCGTTTGGCCGCCGCGGCAACCGCGTGAGCCAACCCAAACCCGCGCAGGTTCGGCAGCGGTTCGGTCTGGTGTATCCGCGTGCGATCACTCCCTGCCGTGGCGTAAATGACCACCCGCTCGCACAGTTCCCGCGCCAGAAAGGCCAGCGCACCGGCAATATCCAGGCGGGTCATTTCGCTCTTGCCGCTGATCCGTGAACCCATTGATCCCGATACGTCCACCACCAGGATTGTTTTCCCGGGCAGCTTAGGGGTCTTCGCCAAGCCCTTCAGTAACAGATCTTCAATTTCCGCCGTGAAGCGCGGCGCATGACGGGCTGCGGCCAGCCCATTGACCGGGAGAATCCACTGCGGAGCGATGGTCTTGAAGCCCTGCAGAATCACCGCTTCCGAAACCTTGGCGTCCACCATTCCGCGCAAATTACGCAAGAACGCCAGTGCGCCCAACTTGCGATCCGTGATCAGCCGTTCAAAGGTTTCTTTCTTGTCCTGGCCCGCCGATAGCGCCACTTCCCAGGTATCCGGGGTCGGGAGGGTATTTTCCGCCAGTTGCTTCCACACGGCCGCCTGTGCTTCATCCTGTGGCTTGGGCCGCACCATGAACATCACATCGCGGAGCTTGATGGCGTCGGCACGGTTCCACTTCGCCAACTGATAGGCGTCAAACCGGCCAAACGCCCGCGCCAAGCCTTTCTTGACCTGCTTCGCCAGTGGGCAGCGGCCATCCTGCCAGTACAACGCCAGAAACTCGGTGAGTTCATCGGGCCGCTGAATGATCTGCGGCAACAGGTCGCCGACGAGACCGCGAAATTTTGGGTCGGGTTGCCGAATCATCTCGCGGGCCAGCAACAGCGGGACATGCCGCAGCTTTTGCTCCAGTCGGGCTTCAATCGCCAGTTTCGCCACGGTCTCCGGATTAATTTGCGGTATCAGCGTTTTGATTTGGGCAACAATGTCCTTACCAGTGCTGTACGCCACATCTTCCCAGAGTAGATTGGCGAGAATCACTCGACGTAACAGATGTTCCGGGGATTGCTGAGCCGCCGCCATTCCAGCGCCGCCCGCCAGCCTTGTATGGAGATCGAGACGCCGATCCATCGGTTTGGTGTTGGTTTTCATGAATTTTGCCCACAAAAAAAGCCCAGGAGATCAATCCCAGGCGGCGTGATGGGTCAATAACCTTTGGGGAATCCGCGAAAACAGTCCGTTTGGCGCTCTACCACTGAGCTACGCAAACAGTTAAGTCTGCGGCGGGATTCGAACCCGCGACCACCCGATGAGCAGTCGAAGTAACTGTGTTCTTCACCACCAAAGATTATTGAGGAAGAATTCTTAGTGCTGCCAAAAATCCTTCCTGACCTCAGTCTGGGGAACCGGCGAAAGCGGATTTAAAGCCGATTTGAAGTCGAAGTAGCCGCTTTCTTCACCACCAGACCCGCGATTCTACGCGGGTTTACCGATTTTGTGGATGCGCTTCCGTTAGCGCAATTCCGCCAGCAACTGAGCCATCATCCGTTCAGCCTGGGCGCAGTAGCCGCCACCGAACAGGTGAAGGTGGTTGAGGATGTGATACAGGTTGTAAAGCGTCCGCCGTTGCGGATAGCCGGTCGCCAGCGGCAGCGCCTCCCGATAAGCGGCATAAAAGGCTTCCGGGAAGCCGCCGAACAGTTCGGTCATCGCCAGATCGGCTTCCCGATCACCTTGGTAAACCGCCGGATCAAAAAATACCGGATTGCCATCGGCGGTACAGCCGACATTGCCGCCCCAGAGATCGCCGTGCAGCAGCGCCGGAGTCGGCTGGTGACCGGCAAACAGTCCATCGAGCCGCACCTGCAACTGTTCGCCGTGCTGTTGCAGAGCGCCGGTGTAGCCCTTGTGGGCTGCCAACTCCAGTTGAAAACCCAGCCGCCGCGTGCGCCAGAACTCGATCCAGTCGTCGCAAAAGCGATTGATCTGAGGAGTCGCGCCGAGGGTGTTATCGCGATGCCAGCCAAAACTGATACGCGGTTGAGCGTGCAGCGTGGCCAACTGGCGGCCGAGCGTTGCCATCGCCAACGATCCACCCCTCACCAAGGGCAGGTACTCCAGTATCAACCAGGCGTGTCCGGCAGCAACCCCATAGCCCAAGGGTTCAGGCGTCCGCACGGTTCGAGTTGCGGCGAGTTCGGCCAAGCCTGCCGCTTCGGCTTCAAACATCGCCAGGCGGGCCGCGCTATTGACCTTGACGAAAAAGGTCCGCTGGCCGTCGCTGATGCGCCACGCCGGGTTAATGCACCCGCCGCTGAGCGGTTGACGCTGGCGAATAGCAAAGGGCTGGCCGGTGACGGCGTCGATATGATGCTCTATCGCGGTCCAAACGTCGGTCATCGGACTTCTCGTCGGATGGGGAGGATGCACGCCCCGAACAAGGTTTTCTATCTGATCTGCGACCACCTGGAGGGTCATGCCTGCGGATTCCTGATTTGCATATTTCTTGCCCACCGCAGGATGCCGGTTTCGGGGTGTGAGCGGTCATTCTCTACGTCTAATTTAGTGTGGGAACTTCAATGAGCGCACATTTACCACATGAGAACCGCCCGGTGATCGATTTCCGCGATCCCGCCCGAGGGCAGGCGTGGACTTCGGTCGATGACCGGGTGATGGGCGGAGTGTCGGCCAGCCAGGTGACCGTGACAACGGAAGGCCTGGTCTTCAGCGGTGAGGTTTTGCTCGCCAACAACGGCGGCTTCGCCTCAATTCGCGCCCAACCGCGCGGTGTTGACCTGGCGGGGGCGACGGCGTTGCTCCTGCGGGTTCGGGGCGACGGCCAGACCTACAAGCTCATGCTCCGCACCGACGACGCCTTCGATGGCGTCCAGTATCAGGCGCGGTTCGCGACCCGGGCAGGCGAGTGGATCGACGTGGGGTTGCCGGTGACGGATTTCCAACCCACCTTTCGTGGCCGCACCGTTGAAGCCCCGGCTCTCGATCCCACTCGCATCCGAATCTTCGGTTTGTTGATCGCCGACCGGCAGGCCGGCCCGTTCCGGCTCGTCGTCGAATCGATCCGGGCGCGGTTCTGAACCCGCACGGTCAACGCCGCGGCAGCCGTCAGCCGCCCGAATACTGCATCGTTGTCGTCCACCGGCCAGCGGCTCCTTTTTTGTCTCTGCTTATTGCTGATCCACTGTTACCCGCACCTCAAACACCTTCTTCGCTTGATTCACCGCTTCATCCACCACCGTCACCCGATGCTGACCCGCTGACGGCTGTATCGCCTGCTGGTGGACAGTTTGCGTCGCGCCAGTAAACGGGTTATCCAGATGCCAGTAGAGCAAAGTTTCCGGGCGACGCGGAACGGCGCGGAAAATGGTTTTCCCCAGCTTGCCGTCGAGGTTTCGTGACCAACCAAAGGTCTTTATCCTTAGCAGTTCGCTACGACAGCACTGTATTCTCGATGCAGTCCAGCATCGGGTAACGCTGGCTTGAAACCTAAACTTGTCTTTGTCCTTCTTGATCAACCGTTCCATGAGATGAAATGACCCTATTCCAATCACAATACCGAGTTCTTAGTGTACAAATTGGTAGAATATTGCCACTTCAAATGGGCGACCGAACCGTATTGAGCGGTATTGGCAAACAAGCGGTTGATGGGCCAGTCGCTGTTAATAAACTGGGCCTTGATGGCGATGAACAAGCCGATTTGACGGTACACGGGGGCCTCTCAAAAGCGGTTTATGCCTATCCCGCAGAGCATTATCCGTTTTGGCGGGAGCAAAGATCAGCATTGGGACTGACTACGGAGTTGCGTTATGGGAGTCTTGGCGAGAATTTGACGCTGACCGGCTTGCTTGAATCCATGCTGTATGTGGGAGACACGCTGTGTTTTCCCGACTGTATCTTGCGAGTAACGCAACCGCGCGAACCCTGTTATAAATTCAATGCGGTGATGGGCGACCCGAAAGCGGCTAAAAAGATGGCGCACAGTGGCTTTTGTGGATTTTATCTGGCCGTAGAATCGCCCGGCAGCATCATGGCTGGACAATCATTTGTAGTAGTGCCGGGTCAGCGTCAACTGCCGATGATGGCATTGTTTAAAGCAGCCAAGGCTAAATCGCGGTAAAAAGCAAGAATGATGAAAGTTCTCTTCGTCTGTAGCCAAAACCGACTTCGCAGTCCAACGGCCGAACAAGTATTTTCTACATGGCCAGGTATTGATGTTTCATCGGCGGGTCTCAATCATGACGCAGAAAATCCACACGGGCGGCTTCTTGCCTTTCTTTTGGCTAGGCTTGGCGTCCCGGCTGAGCGTCACTTCGGCCTCCGCCACCCATTGCCAATAGGTCTTGCCGTGGTCAGTGACCTGCCGCGACCGGACGAACGTCAGTCCCTGCGCCACCGCCTTGCAGGCTACGGGCTTGCCGTTGTAGTCCACCCGGGGATGGTCGTTGACGCGCACCAGCCAACGGCTGCCCGCAGCGTCCCAGCGGCGGATGTGACCTACCGAATCACCCTCACGGTCGATAATAGGCACCAACGGCTTGGCAAAACCCTGGCCTTCCAAGTGGGTGATGCAGTCGCTCACTTCGTCGAGATGATCCTTAGCCTGCGGATCGGGAACCGCTCCGCCATAGGTGGCGTAGCTCCCATCGGCGCTGACGAGGCGCTGCGCCACCGGCGCCAGGGGCTGGCCGTCGCGGTCGCTCACGAGCAGACTCGTTTGCAGGTCATAACCGACATCCATCCCATGGGTCATGGCGTAGGTGTCCGTCTTGTTGCGGTGCTTGTAGCTCAGGCGCGACCCGTCATGGACGCACAGCGCGTACTCGTGACAGTAGGTAGCGATGCCCTCATGTGCCGCCGCCGTCAGCGGTTCCTGGAGCTTCGCCAAGCTGACCGACTCGTTCGTGTAGAACCGCCAAGCCGCCTGGGTACTGGCAAAGCTGCCAACCTTGTCCGGCAGAGCCTTCAGCCCGGCGCTCAGGGGTTCGCTGGCATTCATAGGTTCAAGCACTAGTTGTTGGTGCCGCTTGATGAGGCGTGCGTCTAGCCCTGACAGTGTTTTTTAAAGGTTCTTCGCGGGTTGTTGTGGAGTCATGGAGAGGCATGTATCTTTAAAGTACATTGGGGTTTCCTTCGCGACTTTATAGAGTCAAGGATCAATCTAAAGAGTGGGATAGAGGATGATGACAGAAAACGAAGTTTTGGAGATGCTTTTGGATATTAAAGAAATCCAAATAGACCGATTTGAAGTGCAAGGCCAGAGTCTTCATATTCATTGTAGTTCTGTTTTAGAAGAGGCATTGTGTCCACAGTGTTTGAAAAAAAGACAGGTTGTTAATCAGACTTATATACGGGATTTTCGGGATTTACCGATTGCGGGTAAGGAAGTCTATTTGCATTTAAATCAGCGGCAGTTTTACTGCCCAGAGTGGGATCGGCATTTTAATGAGCGATTTAATTTTGTAGCCTCCCGGCGAAAAATGACTCGCCGTTATGAGCGATATGTTTACGAATGTTGTAAAGCCAGTACGATCCAAAAGGTCAGCACTCAGGAAAACCTGGTTTGGCAAACGGTCAATGAAATCTATCAACACCATGCGCACCAAGAATTGGATCAGCGTCCTCGATCAAAAATCAGTGAGGTGGGCATGGATGAATTTGCGATTAAAAAAGGACATCGTCATGATGCAACGGTCATCGTTGATTTAGAACGTGTTGAAATTGTTGATATTTTAGAATACCGTGACCAAGAAAGACTGATTGAATACTTTAAAGGCAAAGGGACAGAATGGTGTAAAGGGATTAACGTTTTCTGCTCCGACATGTGGCCCGGTTTCATTAACACGGCCACCGCTGTATTTCCGAATGCGACCTTGGTTGTTGACCGATTTCATTTCTTTTCCCACCTGAATAAAGCCGTAGATAACCAACGTAAAAATTTGCGTCGCCAGTTTAAGGATCAGGACGAATTAAAGCGCCTGAAATGGGCATTACTTAAGAATGCTGAGGGCTTAACTCCTGATCAAAAAAAGAAACTTGATCGCGCTTTTATACTCGCCCCACCACTGAAATTTATTTACGATCACAAGGAGAAGTTTCGTGCTATTTTTAACCAGAAAATCACTCGAAATCAAGGTGAAATTGAACTTAATCAGTGGATAGAAGAAGCTCAAAAAATGAACAACAGCTACTTAAACAAATTCCTCTCTACGCTTTATAACTGGAAAGACTATATATTGAATTATTTTGTTCATCGAGTCACGACAAGCATCATTGAAGGAATTAACAATTCAATTAAAACGGTGAAACGCATGGGTTACGGTTTCCGCAACTTTGTCAACTTTAAGCAACGGATCTTGACCAGTTTTGCCTAACTCCACAACAACCCGCGAAGAACCTGAATATCTATATATAAATTTGCTCGCTGATATCAAGCTTCAAATAGGGGATGCGTCTGGAATACAAGAGGTAGTTGATTTTTATAAAATGATATGGATAGTGCTGTACATGCAGGATATGTTGATAATTGGTTATCAAAACTGGTATCTGTACGACATTTTGAGCAGGCACTTCAACTCATTAAAACTGTAGATAATCTTCTTGATGACCTTATTTGGGGTAAACGACAAAATAGGCGATTTGGACAACAATCAAAGTGTTTTTATGAGTACAAAAGAGAACAGTTTCGTTAAAAATATACCGGCTTTTATTAAATTTAAAGAATGTTAATGCATTAATGGAGGGAAATAGTCCATCTAATGAACTTCACGAATTATTAATGATAGCTGTTACTTGGAGTAAAACATCTAAAGCTCGTATTTTAGCTGAGCGGGCGGGGGATGCATTTTATAGATGGAATGAACAAGGTAAAGCACTTGAATTCTATAGAATTGCAAGAAATTATGTTGCTGAAGGCGATGAGAATGTCATTAAGCGAATACAACGAAAGATTCAAGTGCTGGAATAATGGCATGGTCCTAGCGGGGGTTTTTGGTGTTTAATCAAGCTACTTTGCTTTCACTCCATGCTCCTTCGCGGGGAAAGTTAAGTGTTTTTCTGTAGGACATAGATGCTGAGTGACGGCATTAGGAAATATTAGAAGCGATGGCATTTTTTGGTCAAATTTGTGTTCTGTGTGGCAAGCGGCCATCCACTCGAAAAGGCGATCATCAGCCCCCAGACTGTCTGTATCCCTCGCCGAGAAAACCAAACTTAGAACTTCACAAGGTTCCGGCCTGCCAAACTTGTAATCGGGGTGCGTCCACCGACGACGAAGAATTCAAGATCATTTTTGGCATCCTAGCTGGTGAAGAGCGTAGTGACTCTGAGCAGGTGATAGAGTCCATGCAAAAAACCTTAATAAAGAACAAGCGGCTAACTAAGCACTTGGCTCTGTACTCCCGAAGGGTCTATGTAGATCGTGGTCGTGGTATTCTTGAGCGAATTGTGCTTGTTCATTTTGATAGCAAAGCTTACAGCAACGTCATATCGCGCATAGTTCGCGGGCTGCATTGGCGTGAAACGCAAACTATCCTTCCGCCAACCGCAAATATATCAGTCAGACCTTTCCGGCAGCTTGACCGGTCATCAGCAGACTCCATAAGAGAACTGATGAACCTTATCCCGGCAAGATGGCTAAATGAATCTACATTCGCGTACAAATGCGAGCATGGCGACAACAATGCAAGTCTCTGGCTCATGCAGTTCTTTGGCGTCCATCAAAGCCCTTTGCAATGGTGCATCCCGAAGTACATAAGGCCGATTAGCTGAGTAGATTGGGTTGCCGTATTTTTACAACTTGACATTCAATCAACCGGCCTAACCGTGGCTTGCACCTGACCCCGCTTTATTGCCACTGCTAAACCTGGGCGTTCCACAGCGGTTAAAATCGCCATAATCCATGTAACCCCGGCCCT
>JAAUTD010000165.1 GCA_012031845.1 Synechococcaceae cyanobacterium SM1_2_3 | reverse complement strand
ATAGCTGTCATGGTGGATCACTTGGTCGTTGAAGGGACCGTGGAGAATCCAACTGACCGCCGGAACGGTCAAACCCCTGGGAGTCCCCCGGCTTAGCCGGGGGTTTATCTATTTAATTATCATCGGGTTCAGCGGCGGCTTGGTTGAGTATTCCTCGCGCTGAATTTCTCTATGTTGCCATGCAAGCAGGCGCAGTTTTATTAGAGGACTCTACGGATGACTATCATCGTGAAACGGCTCTCTTATGATCATTTTTTCCAATACGACGCCCTTTTATCGCGCTTGCCAGTATTTAACAGTTGGACTTATTACCACAGTTGTTTCAACGCATTCATGTTGTTGAGGAGGTGGCGGCTGAGTGCCGTGCAGCCGGGCCTGTTTTTGTCCCTGATCTTGCGTATTTTTCGTGGATACAAATCGTTGCTTCTACTCCAATCCTGCATTCAAATCGCCTGTTGGAACTCGACAAGGGCGAAAAGCATACGCTGGATATGGCTTGTAAATATGATGCAGACTGGATGTTGATTGATGAAAAGATTGGGCGAAATGTAGCGGAATATCTTGGATTACACGTTGTTGGCATATTAGGAATACTACTTAAAGCAAAGCAGGCTGGTTTAATTGACTCTTTAGTCAGAGTGTGGCAAGAATGCAAGCGCATGGCATTTTTTATCATCCACTGTTGATAAAAAAGCTGGCTATAATCGTTGGTGAATAAAAGATTTTAATCTGATCAATTATTTTTCTCAATCCAGGAGTCACACATGGCTAAGCGTCCCGGCGGTGAATTAGCAACCCGCCCGCTGCATTTCATCTGGCTGGCTGATTGCTCCGGATCCATGTCCATTGACGGCAAGATTCAGGCGCTTAATAACGCGATCCGTGAATCTCTGCCGCACATGATCACCGTCGCTGATGAAAACCCTAATGCTGAAGTCCTGATGCGGGTACTCAAATTTTCCAGCGGCGCGCAATGGCACGTTTCTCAACCGACCCCGGTGGCTGATTTCAAATGGACTGATTTACAAACCGACGGCGTGACCGACATGGGCCGGGCGCTGAATATGGTGGCGGAGCAATTGAAAATGCCGCCGATGACTGATCGCGCTTTGCCGCCGGTGTTAGTGCTAATTTCCGACGGTCAGCCTACCGACGATTTTCACAAAGGCTTGCAAGCCCTGATGAATGAACCGTGGGGCAAAAAAGCGGTGCGCATCGCTATTGCCATTGGTGAAGACGCCGATACCGAAGTGCTGCAAAAGTTTATTGGTCACCCGGAATTACAGCCGCTACAGGCCAATAATCCCGAAGCACTGGTGCGACATATCAAATGGGTGTCCACCGCCGTGCTGAAAGCCGCTTCCTCACCCGCCAGTCAGGCCGCAGCCGCAATGACGGGCGGCCTTAACGTGCCGATTCCCGCGCCACCCGCTCAGGCTGGCCCTGGCGCAACGGGCGATGTGTGGTAGCGGCGGCGATGAGCGACTGGCGAACGATCAAGGCCAGCGTGCGCGGTGCCGCCCATGTCCGCGCCGGGTTACCCAATCAGGACGCAGTTCGAGTCACCCGCTGCAATGATGACCTGTGGTTGTTGGCGGCGTTGGCCGATGGTCACGGCAGCGCCAAGAGTTTTCGCAGTCAACGCGGGGCGCGGTTGGCCGTCGTCGTGGCGCAACAGGTTTGCGGCCATTTGTTCAAGCTGGATGGCCCGACCCAGATTAAACGCTGGGCCGAAGAACGCCTGCCGCAGGAACTGGTGCGGCGCTGGCGGGAACGGGTGGACAAGTCGCTGAAAATCAAGCCCTTCACCCCGGAAGAACTCTCGCCGCTGGATGCCGCCAGCCGCCGCCAGATTGAAACCAACCCCTATCTGGCCTATGGCTCGACTCTGCTTACGGTGATCGTCGCACCCGCTTTCATTCTCTATCTGCAACTCGGCGACGGCGACATTCTCACCGTGTCGGCGCAGGGCGACATTAAGCGCCCGATCCCTGTGGATACACGGCTGATCGGCAATGAAACCACCTCGCTGTGTTCCGCCAAGGCGTGGAATGACCTGCGGGTTCGTTTTCAAACCCTGGCCGGATCGCCGCCCGCCTTGATTCTGGCCGCCACCGACGGCTACGCCAACGCCTATCGCGACGAAGCTGGTTTTCAGCAGGTAGCGCGGGATTTATGGGCGCTGTTGCGCGACGAAGGCGATGCGGCGGTAAAACCACATTTGAAAAACTGGCTAAATGAAGCCTCGCAACAAGGCAGTGGCGATGACATTAGCGTGGGGATTATTTGGCGACCGGTTCATTCGCCTGCAACCATCTCCATTTTTATGCCAACTCTAATAAATTAAGCTATTGATGATTCTGTAGCGATGGACGAAGGTCACAGGCTGAAGCCGCGATCCTGACATAAAACCTATGCAGAAAGATTAGAAGGAGAACTGACATGTCTTACCAGCATATTCTCTTCGCAACCGATTTTCCGAACCAGCGATCCAGGTCGGCGAACGCGCTAAAAACATTGCCGAATTATGCGGAGCGCGATTAAGCCTGATTCATGTGGTTGAGGACATTAACATCAGTTTAAGCGGCGGCTATGAATTATTGCCGGTGCTGCCAAATTTATCGGATGCTGCGTATTTGGAGGAGGCGCGGACGCTGCTGAAGAAACTGGCGTTACGACTGAATCTGGAGAACGCCGCGCACTGGGTGGTCAACGCGGTGTCCACCAAGGAAGGCATCCTCAGCGCCGCCCGAGAACATGGCGCGGATTTAATTGTGGTCGGCAGCCACGGGCGACATGGGTTGGCGCTGTTGCTGGGGTCGACCGCTAATGCCGTGCTGCATGGCGCACATTGCGATGTGCTGGCGGTGCGGATTCGGGATTGAAAGCGTGATATGGCAAACCTTAAACATGCAGGACTTTCGCTTCATCCGTTCGCCCTGACGCTTCGACACGCTCAGCGGTCGAAGGGCATTCACCGGTAAAAACGGGGTTCGACCGGCTCACCCCGAACGGTTTTTGAACCCGACACGAAAGTCCTAACATGGATGGACAGGATAAACGGGATAAAAGATTTATTTGGCTTCATCCTGTCCATCCTGTGCATCCATGTTGAAAGATTATCCCGTGCATCCTCTCCATCCATGCTGAAACAGGGTTCAAGCCGCTTCATGCACGATCTCGCCCAGTCCCGCCTGGCGCAGGGCGTCATTGAGCAGGCTGCGAACCTCGCGGGCGGTTTCCAGTTGCAGCGCCTGCCGGGCCAGTTCGCGGGCGGCGGCGTGACTGAAGCTGCGAATCGCCCACTTGACTCGCGGGACGCTGGTGGCGCTGGCGCTCAGGCTGTCCACACCCATCCCCAGCAGCAGCACCGCTGCTCCTGGATCCGCCGCCATTTCCCCGCACAGATTGACCGGACGCCCGCTGCGGCGGCCGCCTTCGATAATGTAGGCCACCGTCTTTAGCACCGCCGGATGCAAATTGTCATACAGCCCGGCCACGCGAGCGTTATCGCGATCCACCGCCAGGGTGTACTGGGTCAGATCATTGGTGCCCACTGACAGGAAATCCGCCCGTTGCGCCAGTTGTTCGGTTTGCCAGGCGGCGGAAGGCACTTCGATCATCACCCCGACCGGCGGGCGCGATACCGGCAAGCCTTCCTCCCGCAATTCCTGCCCCGCCCGATCCAGCAGCCGCAAGGCTTCATCCAGTTCCTCGACGGTGGTAATCATCGGAAACAGAATCTGCAAATTGTCCAGATCGAGATTGGCCCGCAGCATGGCGCGTAACTGAGTCACAAAAATATCGGGGTGATCGAGCGTGAAGCGCATCCCGCGCCAGCCCAGAAACGGATTATTTTCCTGAATCGTAAAATACGGCAGGGTCTTGTCGCCGCCAATGTCCAGCGTGCGCATCACCACCGGCTGTGGCGCGAATGCGGCCAGCATTCGCCGGTAAATCTGGGATTGTTCTTCCTCGCTGGGGAACGATTCGCGCACCATGTAGGCGAATTCGGTGCGATACAGCCCAATCCCTTCGCTGCCGCTGGCGTGCGCCGCCGCAATATCAGTGAGTAATCCGGCTTTGGCATACAGCGGAATGTGATAGCCGTCCTGAGTTTCGGCAGGCAACTCGCGCAATTTGCTCAACTCAGCCGACAACTCGGCTTCGGTATCCATCAGTTGCCGATATTCAGCGCGGGTCGCCGGGTCGGGATTGACGTAGACCCGGCCATGATAGCCGTCCACGATAATATCATTGCCCTCAAACCGGCCCAGCGGCCGGTCGCCCAGGCCCATCACCGCCGGAATGCCCATCGCCCGCGCCAGCAGCGCCACATGCGACAGGGCGGAACCGCGCAGGCAGACGATGCCGGCCAATTGTGTCGGCGGCACCGCCGCCAGATGCGCCACGCTCATATCCTCCGCCACCAGCACATAGCGTTCGGCGGCGGCCTGAGCGGCCTGACCGGGGCCAGCCCGCAGGTGATGCAACACCCGCCGACCCAGATCGCGAATGTCTTCAGCGCGGGTGCTCAGGTAGGAATCCTCGGCCTGCTCCAGCAGGCGCACCCGCGCCAGCACCGCGTCGCGCCAGGCTGCTGGACTCCAGCGCCCGGCCCGAATCCCCATCAAGGTGTCCTCGATCAGGCTGTCGCTGCTGAGCATCATCCGGTACACCGTAAATAGCGCCTGTTCAGTCGGCGGCAGCAGCGGGGCCAGCCGGTCGCTGGCGGTGCGCAATTCCTGTTCCACCGCCGCAATCGCCGCCCGGAATTTCTGCTCTTCGGCGGCGCTGTCATCGGCGATCCGATCCGGCACATCGTCCAGATCGGCCAGCAGGTACGGAATCATGATGGCGCCCATCGCCACGCCAGAAGCGCCCGCGACGCCTTGCAAAGCCCGAGTATGGGAATTGTGCGGGTTGAGCAATTCCTGGGTCGCGCCACTGAGAATGGCGTGATTCAGAATGCTGGCCAGTTGCGCGGCAATCGTCACCAGAAAATCCACTTCTTCTGAATGACACAGGCGGGTGGCGCTATCCTGGACCGTCAGCACTCCCAGCACCCGGCGATACTGAATCAGCGGCACGCCCAAAAAAGCGTGATAACCGTCTTCGCAGACTTCGCACACCGGGTGAAAACGCGGATGGCGGGGGGCGTCGGCCACATTCACCGGTTCCTGGCGCTCGGCGACCAGACCAATCAAACCTTGTTCCCGGTTGAGCCGCACCCGCCCCACCGCTTGCGGATTCAGTCCCGCCGTCGCCATCAGTACATGCGCCTGATTGTCTTCGTCGGCCAGATAAACGGTGCAGGCCGCTACATTCATTGCGGCGCGAATTCGGTTGACCGTAATCGCCAGCGCACTCGGCAAATCCGGCGCGGCGCCGACATCCTGTACGATACGGCGCAAGGTTTCGAGCATGCGATGGCAATCCTCTGAAAATGAAGGTTAAGCAGTCGAGAAACGACATTATGGTAGGGTGTTTGCTGCATTTAATCATTTTGCGGCGCAACGTCGAGGTCATCCAGACCCTATTACAATAATAGCCACCCAGACTGACTACCGGATGAATTGCCATGAATGCACAAATCCCTTTGACCGTGAAACCGGAACAGGCGAGCCGGTTATTGCGGCTGGCGACCTACGCCTCAGTCGCGACCGCTACCGTGCTGATCATCGTCAAGCTGGCGGCGGCGTTGATGACCGGTTCAGTCAGTGTGCTGGCGTCGCTGGTGGATTCGATGATGGATGTCGCGGCGTCGCTCATCAACCTGCTGGCGGTGCATTATTCGCTGCAACCGCCAGACCGCGATCATCGCTTTGGTCACGGCAAGGCTGAACCGCTGGCGGGTCTGGCGCAGGCGGCGTTTATCGCCGGATCGGCCCTGTTCCTGATCCTGCAAGCAGTCAATCGGCTGCTGCATCCACAAATGATCAAAGATGCGGCGGTGGGCATGGCGGTTCTGCTGTTCGCCATTGTGGCGACTTTGGCGTTGCTGGCGTTCCAGCATTATGTCATTCGCCGCACCGAATCCACCGCGATCCGCGCCGACGCGCTGCATTACGCCACTGATTTGCTCACCAACAGCGCCACGGTGCTGGCGCTGGGGCTGGCGATGCTGGGCTGGCCGATGATGGACCCGATCTTCGCCATCGGCATCGCCCTGTACATTCTCTACAGCGCCGGCCACATCGCTTATGAAGCCGTGCAACTGCTGATGGATCATGAACTGCCGCCAGAGGTGCATAACCGGATTAAGGAAATTGCCCGCACTTATCCCCAGGTCTGCGGCATTCACGAAATGCGCACCCGCCGTTCCGGCCAGACCTACTTTATCCAGTTGCACTTGATGCTGGATGATGAGATGCCGTTGGTCGAGGCGCATCGGGTGGCCGACGAAGTGGAAGCCGCCATCATGGCGGCTTACCCCAACGCTGATGTGCTGATTCACCAGGACCCGGCCAGCGAACCGCCGCCGCCGCTGCTGGCGGCTTGAAAGTTACGGCGCGATCAGCCACATCCCGGCGGTTGGGGTCAGGCCGCGCCCGTCCGGGCCAGCAAACTCGAACGGCGTTGACACCAGTTCCAGACCGGCATTGCGCTGGACGACGAAATGCAGGTGCGGCCCGGTGGAAAAGCCGGTGTTGCCGGAATTGGCCAGCCACGCGCCGCGTTTCACCCGCTGACCCGGAGCCACCCGCACTGAATCGGCTTGCAGGTGCGCGTACACCGCCATCGTGCCGTCGGCATGGAGAATACGGATGGCGTTGGCGCGGCTCTGATATTTGGGATCGACGCCGCCATCGCGAAAATCGTCCGCAATTTCCATGATCAAGCCAGATCGAGCCGCCCACACCGGCGTCCCTAATGGCAGGGCCAGGTCTACGGCATGGCGGCTTTGCGGATGCTGATGGCTGAATGCGCCATCAAAGGCTTGGGTAATCGGAAACCGCTGACCCGGCGCAAACGGCGGCGCATACGGCTGATCGGGTTGATGAGCCGCCGCTGGATCGCCCAGCACGGCCCGCACCCGATAGCCATAACGCCAGCGTGTTCCCGTGGGTTTAAGCCGGACTGCGACCGTTTCAGCGCGGGCTGGAGCGATGACCCGCACCGGCAACGGCGGATCGGCCCGCATGTTCTCCAGCGCATCTGCGCTGATTTCCACTTCGAGCGGGCCGTAATAATCGTTGATCACGGCCAATACGGGCGCTTCTGGCGCGCCGCGATTGCGGATGCTGACTTTAACCGGCTGTTCCTGCACCGGCAGCGGGCGGACTTCTGCTGCAATGTCTGCGTTCGGCGGCCGGTCGGTGAACATCCATGCGCCGGACGCATCCTGATATTTATAGAGGTTTTTGGCGATGGCCGATCTGGCGATCACCGTCAATCCCGCCAAAAGGATCATTCGCCGCCGCATTTTCACCGGATACAGTCCATGCTCAGTCATTGAAATGATGGATATGGACGCCTTCCTGCCCGTTTTTCGCCAATTCCACCATGCGGGCGGCCACGGTTTCCGCCGCAACGGATTTATAGCGGCTGAACGGCCCCCACAGGAATAGCGACCACAACGGCGCGAACTGCTGGCTCCAGTCTTCCTGTGGCCGAGGCTCACGACGTTCGCCCAGCAGCAATGAAGGGCGCAGGATATGCACAGCTTTGAAGTGTTGTTCGATCACTGCGGCTTCAGCCCGACCCTTGACCCGGTTGTAGAACACCGGCGAAGCGGGATCCGCCCCGACCGCCGAGACCAGCACAAACCGGTCAGCGCCTCGCGCCGCCGCCAATCGGGCCAGTTCAGCGACGTAAATATGATCCACCTTGGCAAAGGCTTCCGGCGATCCGGCGATCCGGTGAGTCGTACCCAGACAGCACAGCGCGACATCAATCGCTATCGCTTTGACCTGATCACGGAGATGATCGAAATCCACGATTTGCACTCTCAATTTCGGATGGACTCGCCCTAGTGGCTGACGGGCCAGCACGATCACCTGATTGAAACTCTCATCCGCCAGCAACTGGTTCAGGCAATGACTGCCGGTCAGGCCGGATGCGCCAGCCAGCAATACCCGAATGCCTCCTGGTTGTTGCGCTGCCATAAGTTCATTTACCCCCTTGAAATCTCCGATTCAAACAGGAATCGGGCTATGCGCCGCTGAAAAAATGCTGCTGACAGGACTTTCGCTCCATCCGTTCGCCCTGACGCTTCGGCAAGCTCAGCGGTCGAAGGGCATTCATGGGTAAAAAGCGGGGTTCGACCGGCTCACCCCGAACGGTTTTTGAACCCGAAGCGAAAGTCCTGGCTGATTTTTAAGCATAGCCGTGGTTACTG
>JAAUTD010000164.1 GCA_012031845.1 Synechococcaceae cyanobacterium SM1_2_3 | reverse complement strand
CACCGTGATAATCAATTCTTCTAGCGACATGGCTAACGTCCTCTAGGTTATTTTTACCATTCTATCAATAACCTACGACGATACCCATGCCGCCTCAAGATCTAGCCGGTAAAGTTGCACATCGCGTTAGCGTCGTTAATAGGCCATCCTTAAATTTATGCGGTATCGAGCCCTAGCCGACGGGCGTTTTTTCACCCAGAATGAACTGTCGCGCCTTTCGGCGTGAACCTGATGACCGGGCTTTAACAGCACTGCCAATACTTGGCGGCGCAGCCCGCATTCAAGACGGCGAAGAGGTCAACGGCATGTCTTTAAATTTTTTTTCTAATCTGCTGCGCCACCGGCCACTGCAATTCGGGTTGGTTCTGGCGATATTGATGATTGGTTTGAGACCAACGCTGGCGCAGGAAAGAGCAGGCGCCTCCACGCAACCGACCATAGCGGCCCTTTCCGCAGTGCTGATGAATCCGGCCACTGGGGAAATTCTGTTCGCCAAGGAACCGCATCTACGATTGCCGCCCGCCAGCACGACCAAAGTGCTGACCGCGCTGGTGGTATTGGAGCGTCTTGACCCAAACGCTCGACTGCTGGTCAGCGCCCAGGCCGCCAGCGCATCGCCGAGCCGGATTGGATTACGCGCCGGCCGAGGCGGCTGCAACTCAGGATTTGTTGTATGGGCTGCTGCTGAAATCGGGTAATGACGCCGCTGAAGCTCTGGCGGAAGGGGCGGGTGGTTCGATTTACGGATTTTCCGAACTGATGAACGCCAGGGCTGGACAAATCGGGGCGCGTGACAGTCATTTTATGAACCCGCATGGCTTGCCCAATGAAGATCACTACAGCACGGCTTATGATCTGGCGCTGATTTTCCGGCAGGCGATGAGCCATCCGCTGTTCGCCGACATTATTCGCACCCGCAGCGCCGCCTTGCGCATCGAATCCGGGCATGGCGGCTATGACGACTGGCGGATGGTGCCGGTGCAAAGCCATAACCGGTTGCTGGCGTCTTATGAAGGCGCACGCGGCGGCAAAACCGGCTTTACCTTTAAGGCTCGTCGCTGCTTCGTTGGCGAGGTGGATCGGGGTGGCGTCCGCTTGATTGTGGCGATTCTCAACAGCCCGAACAGCGGCGCCTTGTGGCAGGATGCCCGAAATTTGCTGGATTACGGCTTTTCCCGCTATGGCCTGGCCCCACCGCCGCCGATTCAGGCAGCGCCATTGCCGGTTCTGGTTCGTCAGGCCCCAGCGATAAAGCCGGTGGCGGCGCGCATTGCGGTCAAGTCGCTGGCGGCCCGTCCGATAGCCTCGACCAAGCCAAAAGCCAGCGCCAGAACCGCAGTAGCCTCGACCAGACCAAAAGCCAGCGCCAGAACCGCAGTAGCCTTGACCAAGCCAGCGGCGACCAAAACATCCAAGCCGCCCATTGTTAAAGCAACTCAAGCAACCGCCGGCAAAAACATCGCCAAGACCGGGAAGCGGGAAACCACCAAATTGGCGCGGGTCGAACCAACAGCCAAACCTTCTCGAAAGATCGTCAGGCCGGGCGGTTAAACAGATGGGTTCTGTCGGAATTGAAAAAGGCGATTTGAACATCGCCTTTTCTATTGCCGGAGATAAACAGGACTTTCGCTTTGAGATGCAGCATACGCTTCATCGCCCGCGCTGAAACAGGCAAAATGTCCGCCCTACGTCGCCGTAAGCCCTGATAAAAAAGCATCCTGTGGCGGATGCCTTTTGGCAAGGCATCGGGATGGACTCAGGACAGACCGTATTTGCGGCGGAAGCGATCCACCCGGCCAGCGGTATCCACGATCTTCTGCTTGCCTGTGTAAAACGGGTGTGAGTGGCTGGATACTTCCACCTTAACCAGTGGATAGTCCTTGCCGTCGGTCCATTTAACGGTTTCCTTGCTGAAAATCGTAGACCGGGTGAGAAAGGTGAAATCACAGGAAATATCCTGAAACACGACTTCACGATAGGCGGGATGGATGTCTTTCTTCATGACTGCGGAAACCTTGACCATGCGGTTGGCTGATAAAGCGATAAACTATAGCGAGTTTCGGGGATCAGCCGCAAGGGCAGGGGGTTTTAGTGTGGAAAATTCAATGAATCATGATCCAAAAATCGGCTTTGTCAGTCTGGGCTGCCCCAAGGCGCTGGTGGATTCCGAGCAGATTCTGACCCGGCTGCGGGCCGAAGGCTATGGCGTCGCGCCGACCTATCAGGAGGCCGATCTCGTGGTAGTCAACACCTGCGGCTTTATTGATGCTGCGGTGAATGAATCGCTGGACGCTATTAGCGAGGCGCTGGCGGAAAACGGCAAGGTCATTGTCACCGGTTGTCTGGGCGCCAAAAACAATATGGTGCGCGATATTCATCCTAGCGTGCTGGCGGTCACTGGCCCTCATGCGCTGGAACAGGTCATGACGGCGATTCATCAGCATTTGCCCAAACCGCATGATCCTTTTATCGATCTGGTTCCGCCACAGGGGATCAAGCTCACCCCCCGCCATTACGCCTATCTGAAAATCGCCGAGGGCTGCAATCACCGCTGCACCTTTTGCATCATCCCGCAGTTGCGCGGCGATCTGGTCAGCCGCCCCATCGGCGAGGTCATGCGCGAAGCGGAAACGCTGGTGCGGGCCGGGGTGCGGGAATTGCTGGTGGTGTCGCAGGACACCAGCGCCTACGGAGTAGATTTGCGTTATCGCACTGATTTTTGGAATGGCCGCCCGCTCAAGACGCAAATGACCACTCTGGCGGCGGCGCTGGGCGAGCTAGGGACCTGGGTGCGGCTGCATTATGTTTATCCCTATCCACAGGTGGATGAGGTCGTGCCGCTGATGGCGGAAAACCGGGTGCTGCCTTATCTGGACATTCCGTTACAACACGCCAACTCGCATGTTCTCAAGGCAATGAAGCGCCCGGCCAATGCCGAAAATACCTTGTACCGGATTCGTCGCTGGCGCGAGATGTGTCCCGAAATCACCCTGCGCAGCACCTTTATTGTCGGCTTTCCCGGCGAAACCGAAGCCGATTTTCAGGAACTGCTGATATTTTTACAGGAGGCGCAACTGGATCGGGTCGGCTGTTTCGCCTACTCGGCGGTGGATGGCGCAACCGCCAATGCTCTGCCCGATCCGGTCCCGGAAGCGGTTAAGCAGGAGCGGCGGGCGCAATTAATGGCGATGCAGGCGGCGATCAGCGCCGAACGGCTGCAATTGAAAATTGGGCGGGCTTTGAAAGTGCTCGTGGACGCGCATGATGAAGAAGGCCGCGCCATCGCCCGCTCCAGCGCCGACGCACCGGAAATTAGACAGGGGTGGTTTATATCGAGAACGGCGTCGGAATTATTGCCGGTCGGCGAATTCGCCGAGGTGCGGATTGTGGCTGCCGATGAACACGATTTGTACGCGGAAACGCTTAGCGCTAAATCTGCAAACGCAAACCCCGCCGTAGCAGCGGGGTTCGGGTGCAGCCGCAGCGATAAGCGGACGGCTAATTGTTGATACGTCCCTGATTATCTCCAGCAGTTGAATCACCCGTTTTTGCAACTGTGCGATGCGTTCCAGATTCTTTTCGATGCCCCCGGCAACAATCTGTTTCTGTTCCGGGGTTATTCCTCCGTAAGGCGCCAGGCGACTGTCCATATTCGCCTGTGCCAGTAGCCGAGTGGCATCGAACCGCGCCCGCCCATTCTCAACCACCTTGCGCAGATCCGGTTCAGCTTGCTCCAGTTTTGCTGCCAGCAGCGCCAGATTTTCGATAATTTTGCCTCCTGTAAATTTTCTTGTGATGGCGAGGGTTCTCGGCTTGGGCTAGAACATCTGCTTCGTCCAACCCTTTCAGGACGTTCGCTTCGGATTCAAAAACCGTTCGGGGTGAGCCGGTCGAACCCCGTTTTTAACCTGATGAATGCCCTTCGACAGAGCTTCAGGGCGAACGGATGGAGCGAAAGTCCTGCCTTTGATCCTGCTGAGAGGCGTGCGTTGTGATCGCCTAACCCGTCGCTCGGATCACAGGAAAATTTACAGGAGGGAAGTTATTGCTTAGCTGAATAACGTTAATAAATAATCTGTATAGGATTGCTATAGGATTGGAGTATGACAAGGAGAAATCATCTTGGATGATAAAAAAGCAAAATCACCGAAAAACTGAATTTGATTTCCAGATTATTAAATCATAAGGTGATTGCTCTGCTCACCTATAAAGGTTATACCGATACGCAAGTATTGAATGTTTGTCCTGAGCAATGCTTAATTCCTGTTCTTCCTCCAAGCTATCCTGATCGTCATGAATAGCGCCAGTTTTCATAAATCAGAATAAACCCAAGAGATTATTGAAACCAATGGATACACGCTTCTCTTTTTTCCTCCGTATTCTCCTGATTTAAATCCTATTGAAAATTATAAAAGCCTTTTTGACGCCTTAAGAGCGGTATTTCAAACCATCTAAAAACTGCTTTACTATAGCAGTCCTTCTCAGGTTGTTTAATTCTCCAAATCCATAATGATTCATTTTATTATTTTAACTTATTGAAATTTAATTATTTTATTACACAAACTATTGCTTTGTTGAATAATGTTAATAAATAACCTGTATAGGATTGCTATATATCGGGAAGGAGGCGCATGGAAACGGCGCAATTGTCACCAGAACTTAAACCTCTCCCTCTAGCATAAGTACTCTTTTTACCCTCACCACCGTTGGAGAACCTATGTTGCGTCTTCTTCTAGCTCCAGTTCTGGCCATTCTGCTACTGCTAACAGCCTGTAACGACGATAATAATAACGAATCTTTCACCCCCCAATTCAACCAGAGTGTGACCGCCAATCTGGAAACCGGGAATCTGGGCGACCCCAGCGATGCCGACGACCCGGCGATCTGGGTTCATCCCACCGACAAGAGCCGCAGCCTGATCGCCACATCGGTGAAAGACGGCGGCTTGCGGGTTTACAACTTGCAAGGCGCACTGGTTCAGTCCATTGATGTTGGCCCCAGGGTTCATGACGCCAAAGTCAAAAGTCGTTTCAATAACGTGGATGTCGCCTACGGCTTCAAACAGGTGAATAACACGACGGTAGACCTGTTCGTCGCCAGCGACCGGGGCCAGGATACAGTCAAGGTATGGCGGATTGACCCAAATTATACGACTGCGCCGCTCACTGATATCACCGCCGCTGCGCCCGCCCGCCCGTTCCCGACTCGCCCAAATCGCGATACTCGTCCCAACGACTCTGCTGCGGATTTGGCAAACCCGGTTGACTTACAACACACCATTTATGGCATGGCAATCTGGCGCGATGCGGTCAGCGGCAAGCATTTCGTACTGGGGACGCAACGGACTGAATCTCGCGTAGGGCAGTTTGAACTGATCCCGCAAGCCGATGGCGCGGTTGATATCAAGATGGTCCGTGACTGGCGCTACCCGTATTCCTATCGTGGGCAAAGCCTGACTGAGGAAAACGATGATGATCCGCGCAAGGACTGGAATCCGCAGTTCGAGGGGATTGTGGCCGACCAGCGTAACGATATGGCCTACGCCGGTCAGGAGGATGTGGGTATCTGGCGGATTAACCTGCGCAGTGGTGTGGCGGACAACCAGCCCTTCTATAGCACACGCGGGGTCAACACCAGCTCGTTCTATAACCCGGACAGCCGGATCGCCCGGGATTTGGAAGGTCTCACCGTTTTTTATGGCCGGGACGGCAGGAATTATCTGCTGACTTCCAGCCAGGGCGGTGCGCACGGCGACGGGGTAACCTTGCTCGACCCGCCTTACGATGACAGCTTCGTCGTCTTTCAGCTCCGGGGCGATCAAGTTCCAGAATTGGCGGGTAGTTTCAAGATTGTGGCGGGCGCAGGTATTGATGCTGTGCAGGAATGCGATGGCGCTGATGTCATTGCAACCGCGTTGCCTGGCTTTCCTAACGGCCTCTTTATCACTCAGGATGGGTATGACAACGATTTGAATGGGCTGGATGGCGCCGTTGGCTCCAGCAACTTCAAATTTACTGCCTGGGAACGGATCGCCACAGTGCTGGGTCTGGCGACCAACCCCAATTTCGATCCCCGCAATCCATAACTTTCTAGAAAAAGTTGCAGAATCAATTTGTACAAGACATAGAGAAGCAGGTCGGCATTTTACCGATCTGCTTCTCTATACTAATTTCGAAGTGTACACCCTGCTCGTTTTAAGAATTCCATGCTGAAAGATGCTCTACACCATCGGCCATTCCAACCATCCCATCACTGTATTTATAGACCTGCTGCAAATGCACGGCATTACCGCGCTGGGTGATGTCCGTTCACATCCCTACAGCCGCTATGTCCCGCAGTATTCGCGTGACGCGCTAAAAGCGGAAGTCGCCAAAGCGGGAATCAGCTATGTGTTTCTTGGCAAGGAACTCGGCGCTCGCAGTAAAAATCCGGCCTGTTACCAGCAGGGTAAAGTGCAATTAGACCGCCTGGCGCAAGAACCGCAGTTTGCAGAAGGTCTCCGCAGAGTGCGGCAAGGCATGGAACAGTATCGTATTGTCCTGATGTGCGCTGAAAAAGACCCGCTCAATTGTCACCGCGCATTGCTGGTGGCGCGCAGGCTTTTTGAGAGCGGCATTGCAGTCCATCATATAAAAAGCGATGGATCGCTCGAAAGCCAACAACAGTTGGAAACACGTTTACTGACGATCTGCAATTTACCCGAAGGCGACATCTTCAAAACGCACAAGGAATTCATCGCAGAAGCCTATGCACTGCAAGGCGCGCGCATCGCCTATCAAGATAAGGACATGGCAAAAGCAGAGCAGCGGAATTGTGAAGATCGTTTTTAGCCGACCTCGCGCCTGTCACCTGCAAGCAACGGATCGAGCAAGCCCGCCAGTTCCTTATATAATGCCGCTCCTTATATAATGCCGCGTCAATCCAGAAGACCAAGGCCCGCTCCATGACCAACATCAACGAATTACTGCAAGGTTTTCAGCGTTTTCGCGTCAAGAGCTTCGAGCCGAACCGGGAATTGTTCAATCGGCTGGCGATGCAGGGACAATCTCCGCGCACCTTGTTGATCGGATGCAGCGACTCGCGGGTGGACCCCGCAATCCTCACCGACTCCGCGCCCGGAGAATTGTTCGTGGTGCGCAACGTCGCCAATCTGGTGCCGCCCTACGAGACCACGGGCCGCTATCACGGCACCAGCGCCGCCCTGGAATTCGCCGTCTGCAATCTGAAAGTGCATAACATCATTATCCTCGGCCATTCGCGCTGCGGCGGAATCAGCGCCCTGCTGGATGGCTACGGTGAAAATGACGAAGGCGAAGGCTACATCGCGCCCTGGGTCCGCATCGCGGCGCCCGCCCGCGACGAAGTCTTGCGCCGTTGGCCGGAAGCCAGCCGGGAATTCAAGCAGCGGGCTTGCGAACGAGCCGGCATCCGCACTTCACTGGCGAACCTCATGACTTTCCCGTTTATCCGCCAGCAGGTCGAAGCGGGTCATCTGAAGCTGTACGGCTGGTACTACGATTTGGAAAATGGCGAACTGATGCAGTACGACCCCGAAAAAGACCGCTTCTATGATTTGTATTTCGGCCCGGCCCCGCTGGATGACGCCTGATCGCGGCCTGAACCCTTTTGCTGTGTTTGCACTCCCTGCCCACTCCCCGATGCTACGGACTCCCGCATGAATTCAATCTCTGCTGTTCCCATTCGCCGCGCCCTGCTCAGCGTTTCCGACAAACCGGCCTGGTGGATTTCGCCCGCACCCTGACCGATTGGGGCGTGGAGCTGCTGTCCACCGGCGGCACCGCCAAACTGCTCAGCGCCAGCGGCATCCCGGTGATCGAAGTCGCCGACTACACCGGCTTCCCGGAGATGATGGACGGGCGACTGAAAACCCTGCATCCCAAAATTCACGGCGGCCTGCTGGGACGACGCGGTGAAGACGATGCCGCGATGGCTGAACATGAGATTCCGCCGATTGATCTGCTGGCAGTGAATCTCTACCCGTTCGCCGCCACCGTCGCCAAACCTGATTGCGCCCTGGCCGATGCTATTGAAAACATTGACATTGGCGGCCCGGCGATGCTGCGGGCTGCGGCCAAGAATCATGCAGCGGTCACGGTGATCACCGATGCGGGCGACTATGAACGGGTGCTGGCCGAAATGCAGGCGAATCAGGGCGCGGTCAGTCCGGCCACCCGCTTCGATCTGGCGGTCAAGGTGTTCGAGCATACCGCCCAATACGACGGCGCGATTGCCAACTATCTCGGCTCGATCCGCGCTGAAGGCGAGCGCGACCCGTTTCCGCGCAGTTACAGCGTGCAATTCCACAAAGCCCAGGCCATACGCTACGGCGAGAATCCGCATCAGGGCGCAGCGTTCTACATC